>NZ_JBHFNQ010000052.1:0-165795 GCF_041929345.1 Floridaenema aerugineum BLCC-F46 | reverse complement strand
CGGGCAGGATGCCCACCCCACAAGAAAGCTGTAATTCTTGTGGGGTGGGCATCCTGCCCGCCTCAGTTTTCACTTTATTTATATCTACCTACTTACTCATCTTTCTTTCTCTAAGTTTGAGCAAAATTTCCGCGTGAACTTCGCGAGTAATCGGGTAAAAATAAGTTAAAACTAAACCTAGAATTAAAGCTAAAGTGGGCAAAGGACCGATCGCAAACCGAATTGCAAACAACACTGCATCTGGTTGAATTGGCACAGGATTATTAGCTTTTGGTGTGATATATCCCGCCCAATCCAAACTGTTTAAAACGAGGAAAACTGCGATCGCTAAACAAAACTTTTGCAACAACACCATAAAACTATAATAAATTCCCTCTCGACGTTGCCCAGTTCGCAACTCATCCAACTCAATCACATCAGGTAACATCGACCAAGGAATTAAATAAGCAATAGAAACCCCAACACCAGCCATCACTGCCAACACAAACATTAAAGGTACTTGATTTGGCTGTAAGAAAAATAAACCAGCTTGGGCAATAATCCATAAAGTCATACCCATAAAATAAACCCCTCTTTTTCCCACGCGCTGACTAACAGCACTCCACACAAATAACATTGGCATTGCAGTTAATTGAACAGCGATAATTAACAGGACAATAAAATCTTTTGGCAATCGCATCCATGAAACTACGAAGTAAGGAATAATGGTTGCTGTTAATTGCACAGCTAACCAAGAACAAAGATAGATCCCAATCACATATAAAAATGGGACATTATTGATAACGATTTTTAATTGTTGCAATAAAGGTACAGAAACAGGTTCTTTAATTTCTGGATGTCGGGCGGCTACAGCCAAAACGCGATCGCGCACTCCCCAAATACACCAATAAGTTGGTAAAACTGAAATTACGGCACAAACCAACCCAACTACTAAATATTCAATTCTGTCTGTAGCAATTTTATCTTGACTATCAGGAATC
Source organism: Floridaenema aerugineum BLCC-F46 (assembly GCF_041929345.1). Lineage (NCBI taxonomy): Bacteria > Bacillati > Cyanobacteriota > Cyanophyceae > Aerosakkonematales > Aerosakkonemataceae > Floridanema > Floridanema aerugineum. The sequence continues at coordinate 164,815 of NZ_JBHFNQ010000052.1, read as the reverse complement.
AATTTCTGAATCAGCAATACAACAAAAGAAGAAACAATACTACCACCTATAGAAAAAGTAAAGCGAAAACTATTTAATTTTGTGCGTTCATCATAATCCGAAGTTAGTTCTGGGGTTAGTGCAGTATACGGTAAATTAACTACTGTGTAAAACGCATTAAACAAAATTGAAACTATTACGTAATACCAAAATAATAACGACTCATTATTGGCATTATTTCCCCCAAAATTTGGTACAATCCATTGCAAAAAGAAAGTAATTCCAAAGGGAATTGCCCCATAAAGCATCCAAGGCAATCGCCTACCCCATCTTGACTGAGTTCTGTCACTAAGCACCCCAACAATTGGATCGTTAATCGCATCCCAAATTTTACCAACCAACAGCACCATACCTGCCACATTTGCATTTAAACCAGCAACATCCGTCAAAAAAATGGCAGTGAAAAAGACTCCGATATTAGCTGTAATTGCTGAACCTGCATCACCCGCACCAAAAGCGAGTTTAGTACTCAGACTCAGCTTTTCACTTTCAGGCGTTTCACTAGCAAAATCGTCAGATGGGTTGTGCATCACTGTATTTTTACGGAAAAGGTTACAAGGGAAAGACTAAGGGAAAAGAATAAAATTAAAACTTTTGAAGACTTAAAAGTATGGCAAAACAGGTTGAATTAGTCAAGCCGAAGTACTAGTGCCGTGCGGCAGAAATAACCAATCAGTTGAAAAAAGATCAAAAGCTCAACAGAAAAGCCTTTTTCCCTTCTGCCTTGGAGCCTTCTTGCACTAAGGTTTTCTAGCACAAGTACAGCTAGCAGGAAAAGGAAACAGATTTATTACAAAATATTAACTATTGGGCTAGGGAAATTACTTACTTTTCTTGGCGTTAGTGCTGATGTTGTTAGTAAAAAGTCGTAGAAGTATTTAAGTAATTTTATTTAAAAAATATTAGAATACTTAAATAAACTTTTGCCATCGTTAGAAACCCTGAATTTACCAAATCTTATTTTTCATTTTTACTTAAAAAAGATAATCTAAAAACATAAAACCCTTTATTAGCAATACTTCTAGCAATACATAAATAATTGTATCTATCCAATCAAATATATTTCTTTAATAAAGACTGCCAAAAAATATGGCATGACCAATGAGCATTGAATAATACTTGGATCAAGAAAGGAAAAAAGCTTAGTAACCTGAGTGAATCTCCACAATACCAAAAGAGTTAAGTGATTTTTACCAGAAATAAGCTTCTAAATTAATCAACTAATGTGTGTTAATTGGAGATCGAAATGATTGCTATCAAATCGGAAAACCTAGTCAAAAGTTTGACAACAGCCAGACTGAGAATTGGCGTTCGGGCAGCCTGTGTATCATTGGCAACACTAACAATGGTGACAGTTGCTAGCGTTCAAGCGGCTCATGCAGGGGCAATGCGGCGGGACTTAACTTACACCCCGCAGCAAACCTTACCAGGTAACGATGATGGCAGTACCGGGAGAGTCGATCTCGGGTTTACAGCTAACTTCTTTGGTTTAAATTTCAACCAACTTTACGTTAACAACAACGGTAACATCACCTTCGATCGCGCTTTATCAACATTTACTCCGTTCGGTCTAACTAGCACTGCTAGCCAAATTATCGCGCCGTTCTTCGGTGATGTTGATACTCGGTCTGGAAACCCTGTCACCTACGGAAGTACTACTGTAGACGGTCGTCAAGCTTTCGCAGTCAACTGGGATAACGTTGGTTATTTCTCTTATGGTACAAATAGAACCAACAGCTTCCAGTTGGTGATGGTCGATCGCTCTGATACAGGAGCAGGAAACTTTGACTTTGAATTCAACTTCGATCGAGTTCAGTGGGAAGCTGGTAGTGCCAGTGGTGGAGTTAATGGTTTAGGTGGAAGCCCTGCGCGTGTAGGCTTTTCTAATGGTACGGGTGCGCCCGGTTCATTTTTTGAATTGGCTGGCTCAGCCGTGAATGGTGCCTTCCTCGATAGTAATCTCACAACTGGTTTAATCTACAACAGGTTAAACAGCGATGTAAACGGACGATACGTATTCTCAGCCCGCAATGGCAGTATTCAAACCGAAGTTCCCGAACCTTCTTCAATAATTGCTTTATTTACATTGGGTGCTTTAGGAGTAAATGCTATACGCAAGGGAAGAAAGGAAAGTACAGTATCAAATTAAGCTAACGTTAGTTAGTTATAGTTCGATAATAAAGGATGGTTAATTGTTCATGGGAACACTGATGAGCAAATAACCATCCTTTAACTATTTCATATTAAACATTTGTAACGAAAGGTGTCGTATCATTCTCTAATATCCAGACATCACCCTTGCTATGTCCGATCTTTACGTTTCCTGGTCAGATTACCACTCTAATATTGAAAAGTTGGCTGTAAAAATCTATCAGTCCAACTGGGAATTTAACCAAATTGTTTGCCTTGCTAGGGGTGGACTGCGAATAGGGGATACTCTTTCGCGAATTTATCGCTTACCTTTAGCGATTTTAGCGGCTACCTCTTATGGTGGCACAGACAACCGAGTGCGCGGTGCTTTAACTTTTTCCAGTCACATAACTATGACTACTTCACTTTTAGGTAGTCATATTTTGTTAGTAGATGACTTAGTTGATTCTGGAGTGACTTTAGAACAGAGTGTGATTTGGCTGAAGCAGAATTTTAGCGATCGAGTCAAAGAAATTCGTACAGCTGTACTTTGGTATAAGGATTGCTCTACGATCGCACCCGATTATTATATAGATTATTTGCCGGATAATCCTTGGGTGCATCAGCCATTTGAGTGTTACGAAAATATGGATTTAACCCAGTTAGCTGCTAATTATAATGCTGATTCAAACTCCAAACAGCCAGAGCCACAAAGGTAGGGTAAAGAAAAGTCCTGTACAGCCAATGGCGATTCCAGTTACGGCTAATTCGCGATCGAGATTGTAAGCCTCAGCTAAAATTAGCGTGGCAAAAGCTGGTGGCATGGACATTTGTAATACCATAACAAGCCGGGGAGAGCCAGTCATCCCCAGCATTGTTAGACCAATGCCCAGAATTAGAGGGACTAACAGCATTTTAATGCACAAACTAACCGATATTTGCGACAATCCCCGCAAAGAAGTTAGTTGACTTAAGCGCATTCCAATCAGTATTAAAGACAAAGCTACTACTGTCCAAGCAATAATTTGCAGAGTTAGTTCTACAACTTCAGGTAACGGTACTTTTCGTGAGGCGAGTCCAAATCCTAAACTCCACAAACCAGGATTTTTAATTACAGCAATGGCTATTTGTTTGTAGCTGGTGGCTCCCATACCAAAACGCGCAGCTAAGGCAACACCGAAACCATAAGTACCAACCATGCTGCCTAAAAGGTCGTAAAATAAGGCCCAACCAAAGTATTGTTGTCCCAGTAAAGCTAGGGTGACAGGATAACCTAAATAACCCGTATTTCCTACCATTGATGCTAGGAGAAAGCTGCCTTGGTTCGGTTTACTTGCAACATTTTTCGGCAATTTTCCCAGGCGTTGATTAATTTTTAGCCAAGTCCAAGCTAGTCCCGCTCCTAATAAAATAGCTGTCCAAGATACTAAAGGCGCAATCCATACAGGCCCAGATAAATTGGCGCGGCGCAAAAAGCCAAATATACCTATAGGTGCGCCAATCCAAAACAGAAATTTTCCTAAATAAATGGGTGATTGTTTCGGAAGGATGCCTCCGAGCACCCATCCTAAGAACACTCCTCCTGAAAGTGGAATATATAGTTCCAAAAGTTTAATTCCTGGGTGGTTCATCTTGATTCGCCAGTTAACTATGTCCAAATTTTAAAGATGCTTTTGTCGATCGTGCGTAATATGTTTGAAAAATTTCCAGTATGTAAAATAAATCCGCGATCGGGGGATAGGGAGGTGGGAAGATGGGAGAGTTTTGAGTGTTGAATTATGAGTTTTGAGTTGAATTTCTCACTTAAAACTCATAACTCATAACTCATAACTTTTCTCTCCCCACCTCCCCATCCCCCCATCCCCCCATCCCCCCACCTCCCCCCCTCCCCATCCCCTACACCCCAATTCCAGGCTTGTCTAAACTGGCTAACAGATGTTACCAGTAGAAAAGCAGTCTTTCTAAACCGCTCAATTAGGTTGTTGACAAATGTTTGAAGGATTTTGGGAGAATATCTCTCGTTACCCGCGTTATTTTGTAACCATCATTCTAGGCGTATTCGTGAATACCTTTGGGTGGTTAGAACCATTATTCAAGCGTCCGGTTACGGTGATCGCGCTTTTTGGCTTTTTTGTGGCAGCCTTAACTTTTGTCACTTTAACCCTGAGAGCGATGCTAGGCTTGAGTTCGGTTTAGCTAGGATTGTAAAGCATTACTCATACTGTCTGAAGGCAGCGGATTATTATGGCTACGAGTCGTCGGGTTTCCCGCGTGGGCGCATTAATTAAACGGGAAGTCAGTCTAATGCTATTGAACGACATTAAAGACGATCGCGTGGGTGCAGGAATGGTCAGCGTTACAGATGTTGATGTTTCTGGCGACCTCCAACACGCGAAAATCTTTGTTAGCATCTATGGTTCGGAAGAAGCGAAAGCTGAGACAATGGCTGGACTAAAAGCTGCAACTGGTTATGTTCGCAGCGAGTTAGGTCAAAGAGTGCGTCTGCGTCGGACTCCAGAAGTGTTGTTTGTCGAAGATCGATCGCTCGAACGTGGCGATCGCATTTTATCCTTGCTCAACCAGATCGGCAAAGATCGACCTGAGAGCAAATTCTCAGACTCAGAGGATGATGATAATTACGAAGATTATGTAGTTTCGGCAGAGGAAGAGGACGAGTCAGCTTGAAATCTTCTCAATTACCCGAAATTGATACTCTTTCTTTAAAAGAACAGGTAGCTCAAACGATCGTAGTCCGAGCTTCCGGCTATCTGTTCGACCATGAAATTAAGTATCCCCAATGGGAACCTAAAGCCGCCTTCCTCCAGCATTTAATTTCTGATTTGGGTGTTGGCGGTGTTATTTTGCTGGGGGGAAGTGCAGCAGAATTGAGTTTGCGATCGCAACAATTACAAAGTTGGGCGAAAATTCCCCTCCTCGTCGCCGCTGATATTGAAGAAGGCGTAGGTCAACGTTTTTCAAGCGCAACTTGGTTCCCGCCACCAATGGCATTAAGCGCCGTTGCTCAAAAAAACCTCGATCGAGCTTTACTCTACGCTCAACAAATGGGGGCAATTATTGCTCGGGAAGCTTTAGCCGTTGGTATTAATTGGATACTCGCGCCTGTGGTGGATGTGAATAACAATCCTGATAACCCAGTGATTAACATCCGCGCTTTTGGCGAAACTCCAGAAATTGTCAGTCAACTAACTGCGGCTTTTATTCAAGGTGCTAAAACTTACCCGGCTTTAACGGTTGCCAAGCATTTTCCCGGTCATGGTGATACATCTGTAGATTCGCACCTAGAATTACCGATGATTCCCCATTCTGAGGAAAGGTTAGCAGAAATTGAGTTAGCGCCTTTTGTGAGTGCGATCGCCACAGGTGTAGATGCCGTAATGAGCGCCCATCTGTTAATCCCCGCTTGGGATGAAAACCTGCCAGCAACCTTATCCCACAAAATTCTGACTCAACAGTTACGCCACAAACTCCAATTTGCAGGTTTAATTGTCACCGATGCTTTAGTCATGGGTGCGATTACTAATCGCTACGGTGCGGCAGAAACAGCAGTTTTAGCCGTAGAAGCTGGCGTAGATATTTTGTTAATGCCACAAGATGCAGAAGCCGCTATTGGAGCTATCTGTGATGCCGTCACCTCTGGACGCATCCCCCCGGAAAGGATTCGCGCTTCTGTAGAACGCATTTGGCAAGCGAAGGGGAAGGTTTTTGGAGAGCAAGGGAGCAGGGGAGCAGGGGAGCAGGGGAGCAAGGGAGCAGGGGAGAATTTAAAACTTAAAACTCTCCAACTCGTTCCTAACTCAAAACTCAAAACTCAAAACTCAAAACTCAAAACTTCCCCAGTCCCCAGTCCCCAGTCCCCAGTCCCCAGTCCCCTTTACCAAATCGCTCAACCTGCGGCTTTTGAGACGGTGGATAACATTTTGCGGGATTCTACTCAAGCTTTTGGATCTTTACCTTTAAGACTAGAAAAACTGATTAATTTACGAAACTTAATCCTGGTGGACGATCTTTTGGACTGTAAATATCTTTCTCGCCAAGCTCCCGCTGTGACGATACCTCAGCAGTTGGGTTATCGGACGCAGTTGGGCGATTCCCGTAGCAATTCGCCTGTAATTTCTAGCGGCGAGACGAAGCAACCAACACTGCTGCAAATCTTCATTCGTGGTAATCCGTTTCGCGGTAGTGCAGGTTTAACACAGGTAGTTGAAGACTGGTTTAAAACATTGTTAACCAATGGTGAACTGCAAGCTTTGGTAATCTATGGCAGTCCCTATCTCAAAAATCAATTCCTGCCTTTTCTACCCCCGGAAATACCCTGTATCTCTTCTTTTGGGCAGATTCCGGCTGCACAAGCGATCGCTTTAGAGTTGCTTTTCACCAATAATCATTCCATAAAATAGTAATTATCACTTCTAGGACTCTGGCGGCAAACTCACATTTTCGGCTTGTTTGCTGGAGTCGATCGCAAAACATTCTCATTTGGGGAGAGTCGGCAAGAGAGATTTTTAACAGAGATGTTGAAGATTTGAGTCGTCTCGTTGAGCCAGTAATCTCAAGAAGTGATTCTGGGAGAATCCCGGGTCACAGTAGGGGTAATTCATGAATTGCCCCTACTGTGACCCGGGAGTATGTCAATATTTCCTAATCCTATAGGCATACTCTGGAGAAAGGCGGTTGATTGGGAAGCTGCTAAAGTCAGGGAATCCTGATTGTCAAGGTTTGATGACTTTTTTTACATCTATTAATATATTAAGATAGCAGTTAGCGTAAAAATGAAAATCGTTTAGTATAGCGAAATACAAACTATCTGCTTTTCCAACGATTTATTTCTAGTCCTCCTAGCCGAAGAGTGAATAACAATGAGCGTGAATATAATCTCTCCCACACCAGTACAGTACTCTTTAGACGTGATTAAGGAAGAAGCACGTCGTCTTGTGCAAAAGGGTGTTATCAGCCGTCAACAGCCTATTTACAACCTGTGTCAGTATATTCCCGCCCGTGAGTGGGCTTGGGTAGAAAGTGAGTTAGAGAAGAGTAACTTTTTGCTGCGCGATCGCATCGGAGATTTAATGGGACATGAAGAATGGGAAAATGACTAAAACTGATTTTAGTTACACCCGTTTTTCGGAGAATTTTAGTAATACTTTTTTAGCCATTTGGTTTGTTTGTTTTCACTACCTGGAGAATTTAGGGACAAAAAGCTAACTGAACAATTTTAGATTGGGTTCCAGCTACCTGGTTTACTTTTAAGAACAAACTCAAAATCTAAAATTTTTAAGACTGAGGATTTTCCGATCGCAGCTTTTCTAGTTCTGCACGCAAAGCAGCAACTTGGGCTGTGAGGTCTTGTAACTCTTGCTGAACGTTAGGAGAAACTACCGGGTTATCTGTTGTGGTAGTTGCAGATGTTCCCGGTACATCACTTGACGTTTGACTATTTTGTTGATTTGGTTGATTTTGTTGGTTTGGCTGGTTTTGTCGTGCCAGAAGAGAATCGACAAACTCCCTAGCTTCTTGTTCAGTAATTTCCCCTTTATTCATCAATTCTGCCGCTAGTTCACTAAGTTCTGAGTGCATCAACTTAGCCAGAAATTCTTCTCGCTTTTGCGAGTCTTGCAAGCTTTCAACCAAAGCCGCAGTTGCGCCTACAGAGAGGCGAAACCCATTTTGTAGGAGTTGGATCAGTGAATCAGAGTTCATCGGCAAAAGTTAAGAGTGCCCTAGAACAAGTGAGCTAATCTTACAATACTTTGGGTAAAATTTATTAAAACAGTTCTAAATACTGGTTCACATCTTCGATCACGCGAGTTAGTTCCGCTTCGGTAGAAAGGCGAATTCGCTCATCTCGCAGGGTGATCAAGACTTTAGCCGCGAAGGGAGTTGCCCAGATATTGGGGTTGCAGAAAATTTCCAGAAAGACATCACCAGTATATTGATATTCCATTGATTCTTGGGGGCTGGCTTTGCCACCGCCACTGGCAACTTTAGCGCTGGCGGCTTTCATGCGTTCTGTGAGTTCTTGGAGTGCTGCTTTTAAATTATTTGCGGCTGCGGGAGTAAAGCTGAAGGAAACAGAACCTTCAATCAGGTTGAATGTAATTGGTGAGGATGACATGGGCGATTATTTTAACTTGTTGATTATTAATGCTAAAAGATTTGGTTACTTTAAGAAAGCATTATGGCGACAAATTCACCAATCTTGGCTGTGATTATTTGAAATTAATGTCAATATGGTAGTTAATTTCAGAGCGATCGACAAAAGTTTCAGTAATTTTACCCAAGCTTTAGTTCTACACTAGATGTAGAGAATTCACTGCGATTAGCAGGAGAATTATGGTTAAAGATAATCGCTCTCAAGTGCGACGAGTATTATTAATTACACTGTTGTTAAATTTATTTGTGATGTCATTGAAAGCAACGGTGGGATGGTCAACAAATTCTCTGAGTTTGCTAGCGGATGCGCTACATAGTGTGGTTGATAGTTCGAGTAATTTGTTGGGATTATTTATTAGTCGTTTTGCTTCGCCTATGCCCGATCGCGATCATCCCTACGGACATTTGAAGTACGATGCAGTGGGAGCATTAGCGATCGCCGCCTTTTTACTAGTAGCTTGTGTGGAAATTTTGCAAGCTGCGATCGAAAGATGGCTGATGGGAAGTAAACCTGTGCAAATGTCAGCTTCCGTATTATGGTTAATGCTGGTAGTATTGGCAGTGAATATTTTTGTCACTATCTATGAAAGAAGTGTCGGCAAAAAAATTGGCAGCGGCATTTTGGTAGCAGATGCCCAGCATACTTTAGGAGATATTTGGATTACTGTATTGGTGATTGCTGGGTTAGTTGGGGTATGGATGGGTTGGCAATGGTTAGATATTGTTTTAACTTTTCCGGTGACTCTGTTAGTGTTTTGGAGTGGTTGGGAGGTGTTAAAGGAAAATTTGCCTTGGTTGGTTGATGAAATGGCGATCGCACCTGAGACAATATATGCGATCGCAATGGAAGTACCAGGCGTAATTAACTGTCATGAAATCGCTTCTCGCGGAGTTGTGGGTAGACAAGTCTTTGTGGAAATGCACCTGATTGTGGAAGTTCCCGATGTGGAAACCGCACACCGAATTACTGAGGAAGTAGAATCACGCTTGCAAGACAGATTTTCCCCTGCCAGAGTTCTGATTCATGTGGAACCGCCTGCTTATAAGAGCGATCGAATTACATACGACTCTCCCGAAAATCCAGGTAGTTTTCCACAGACTTAGTTACTTTTCCACAGATATTTTGTAAGTTTTCCACAAAAAGTTAAGAAAACATCATCCTTTTATATTGTCTGTAATCAGTTCTCTGACTCTGGAACATCTGTTAACTAAATTACATCCTTACCAATACTACAACTGAAGTATAACTCCTAGCCGGAGTTGACTAAAACCAAAAACAGATCCAGCGGCTCTTACTTAAGTCATGGAGAGAAAAAATCTTTTCACCTTAGTTCAAACACCCAGATTTATCTATGGGGTCAATTCTGAAATCATCATCGAAGTTACTCCTTAACCTACAAAAAAGAGCAATTTTACTCATAACTCATCTGACAAACCTGTAAAAATTTATTGAGCATAACCTATACATTAGGTATAAAGTATCGCCAAATAGTGAACTACTCAGTTAAACAGGGAAAATCAGAGGACTAAAGTCCTCACAACTGACCTAATTTATTCTGGTTGGGGATATAGTTCCCATAAGTTAGTAGTTTCACGCAGACTTAAATATTCACCGTTACCTAAGATTAAGTGATCTAAAACGGGAACTTTTAAAAATTGCGCTCCTTGTAATAATTCGGAAGTTAAATTAATGTCGTCTTGACTTGGTTCCATGCTTCCCGAAGGATGATTATGGGCCACAATGACTCTAGTTGCACCTTGGCGAAGGATTTCGCGGAAAATTTCACCGGGATGGGCTAATGTTTCTGTAGCTGTACCGATCGTCATAACGATCGTACCCAACAACCGATGTTTGATATCTAGTAGTATGACAGCGAATCTTTCTTGAGGTTGCCACATTAATTCGTGGCTGAGGGTGGCAGCGGCAGCAGCGGGACTATCAATTAAGGTACGTTCTTGCGGGCGAGTGGCAAAAGCTCTTTTTCCCAGTTCGATCGCTGCTAAAATTGTAGTTGCTTTGGCAGGGCCAATTCCGGGAATTGCCATTAATTCAGCTGCGGTAACATCCCGTAATACCACTAAGGGATCTCGCCCATGTTGACTTAATCGTTGCAAAATATGTTGACCTAGCCCGATCGCAGAAAGTTTGCCCGCACCTTGACCTGTAGCTAATAAAATGGCAATCAATTCAGCTGTGGTCAAATGTTTCGCTCCATTAGCTAATAAACGTTCTCGCGGACGTTCACTAATAGGAAGATCGGCGACTCTCAAGGAATAAGTCATAGATAACACCACAACTGGGAAATTAGAAGTAATTAAATGTAGTTATCTCCTATTTTTTGGCAAAAATAACCAGTAATTTTGCCAGTATTCCCTGAGTAGATAATTACCGTATTTTTGCTGAAATATCAGCAACTAATAAGGCAAGTTACTAGTTATTAGGTTGACTCAGATCTTGCACCCGGACTAAAAACCGGGAGGTGAGCAAATAACTAAATCTGAAAGCCCCGGTTTTTCGTGAAGAAACCCGGTTTTTCAAGTCTTGTTGAGAATAGTGCTCTGATCTCAGTATATGCTGGATTTAGAAAATATGTAATTAATTTGACAAAATTGATGAGTCGTCGAGCTTTGTTATTGGTCAATCGTTTCTCTCGGCGTGGTCAAGAAAGCTTCTCTGAGGTAGTCAAGCAATTGCAACAAAACTTTCATCTTATAGAAGAAAGTACCGCGCAACCACGACAAATACCGCACCTGATTCGTCAGTATCGCCATCAAGTTGACTTGGTAATAATTGGTGGTGGAGATGGTACTCTCAACGCGGCGATCGAAGGTTTAGTTGATACTCAACTGCCTTTGGGTATTTTACCTCTGGGAACTGCTAATGACTTGGCTCGCACTTTGGGAATTGCCAACTCTATCCCAGAAGCTTGCCGAATTATTGCTAATGGTCAAGTCAAACGCATAGATTTAGGTTGGGTGAATGGCAAACATTTTTTCAACGTTGCTAGTCTAGGCTTAAGCGTGCAAATTACGCAGCGACTAAGCGGAGATTTGAAGCGGCGGTGGGGAGTGTTAGCTTATGCGATCGCTGCAATACAAGTAATTTACCGAACTCGACCCTTTAAGGCAGAAATTTGCTATTTGGATCGATCGATCCAAGTGCGAACAGTGCAAATAGCTGTAGGTAACGGGCGTTATTACGGTGGTGGTATGGTCGTTGATGATGACGCAACTATTGAAGACCGGAAATTGGATCTTTATAGCTTGGAAATTCGGCATTGGTGGCAAATTTTTCCGCTAATTCCGGCAATTATACGGGGTAAGCAGGGAAATTTACCCGGTGTACTTACTCTAGAAGGGCAGGAAATAGAAATCCATACTCGCAGACCTTACCCTATTAACACAGATGGTGAGATTACTACCTATACTCCGGCTAAGTTCCTGCTGATTCCTGAAGCTTTGCCTGTAATTGTCCCACAAGCATAGGTTTTATGTATGATTATCCAATCAATACCTTTTGCCTAAAGACAAGCTCCGATCGCCCCGTTAAAGCCTTATGATTAATATTTATAGGCTTTGTCCTTCTTCTTCGCTCCCTCAACACCTTTAAACACTTAGATATGCAAAACTGGAAACTCCAAATACTCGCCCCGCCTCAAGAAATTGGCTATGATTATTTAACTGACAAACTTTGCCGTAAAAACCAAAAATTCATCTGAACCAAAAGCAACTGCGTAATGTAGAAATGCCTTAATAGTTGGAATTTTTTAACCTAGTCAGATTTCAAAACAGAGAGGTAAATAGTGAAAAGATCGGGTTTATTGCTAACAGCGGTACTGTTTGGTTTAATAGGATTGATTGCTTCCTTTGTTTCGGGAAGTATAAATTGTGCTAAAACAAGCCAGCAGTGCATTTTAGGTTCACCAGGTAGCGGTACTGTCATTAACGCTGGGCTAGCTCAACTAATAAATTTTCTCCCTATAATCTGTTTAATATTGGGTGCAGCTTTGTGGTTAGCTGGGTTTCTGCAATCGAGAAAAAAACAAAAGCGAGAGTTATTAGCAACTGCTAAAAGTGCAAGCGCCGCTAGAGAAGTAGGTGAAGCTTGGCACACTTTAGATGTTGATAAAAGTTTGCGGCTTTTGGATAGCGATCGCCAAACTGGTTTAAGCAGCGAACAAGTAAAAGAAAGATTGCAAAAGTATGGTCCCAATGAACTAGAAGAAACTGCCGGACGTAATTCTTGGGAGATTCTCCTCGATCAGTTTAAAAACATTATGTTATTAATGCTGATTGGGGTAGCTTTTGTTTCTGGTTTCTTGGATATTGTTGAATTACAACAAGGAAATTTAAAACCGGGAGAAGTTCCTTTTAAAGATACGATCGCCATTTTGTTAATTGTAATTCTCAACGGCGTATTAGGTTATCTCCAAGAAAGTCGCGCTGAAAAAGCTCTCGCCGCCTTGAAAAAAATGTCTTCGCCGAAAGTGCGAATCATTCGTGATGGCAGAACATTAGAAGTCAGCGCCAAGGAATTAGTTCCCGGCGATATCATGCTGTTAGAAGCAGGGGTACAAGTAGCAGCAGATGGAAGATTAATTGAAGAGTCAAATTTGCAAATTCGGGAAGCAGCATTAACCGGAGAAGCACACGCCGTCGAAAAGCAAGCAGACTTACATTTAGGTGAAGATACTCCGTTAGGCGATCGGATTAACCTAGTATTTCAAGGTACAGAAGTTGTCCAAGGTCGTGCCAAAGTTCTAGTTACCAATACTGGAATGAAAACCGAACTAGGACGCATTGCCGAAATGTTGCAAGCAGTGGAAAGTGAACCCACACCTTTGCAACAAAGAATGGCTCAATTAGGTAATGTTCTCGTCACTAGTTCTTTAGTGCTAGTGGTTGTAGTAATCTTAGTTGGTCTGCTCCGCACAGGTTGGAGTTTCCCTAATTTTATTGCTTTAGTAGAAGTTTCTTTAAGTATGGCAGTTGCGGTAGTACCAGAAGGTTTACCTGCCGTAATTACAGTAACTTTGGCATTAGGAACACAGCGCATGGTGCGGCGCAATGCCTTAATTCGGAAATTGCCAGCTGTGGAAACTTTGGGTTCGGTAACTACTATTTGTTCCGATAAAACTGGCACCTTGACCCAAAATAAAATGGTCGTGCAGCAGGTAGCAACAGTTAACCAAAAATTCCAAGTTACTGGCGAAGGTTACACTCCCAAAGGTGAATTTTTATTAGACTATAAACCAGTAAATGCTTCGCAATATCCAGAATTACAAACTCTGTTACTTGCCTGTGTGGAATGTAATGATGCTGAGTTGCAATGTGAAGCAAACAATGCACCGGGAAGTAGTGGTGGAAACTGGAAAATTTTAGGAGATCCGACAGAAGGCGCTTTATTAACTTTAGCGGGTAAAGGTGATTTGCAAAAACAAAATCTCGACCAGCAAATGCCAAGAGTGGAAGAAATTCCTTTCTCTTCGGAACGGAAGCGCATGAGTGTAATTGTCAAAGATGAATCAAAATCTTTGATTGAGAATTCTTCTAACTATCTCCTGTTCTCTAAAGGTTCCCCAGAATTAGTTTTGCAACGCTGCACAACATATTTAGAAGGTTGGCAAAATGCCCAATTAACAGAACGTCAGCGCACAGAAATTCTGGAACAAAACAACCAAATGGCGGCGAATGGTTTGCGGGTTTTAGGGTTTGCTTATAAACCAATGAACAACAAACCTTCAGGAGATTTATCGGAAGATGAATTAGAACAAGAATTAGTTTGGTTAGGTTTAGTGGGAATGCTCGACGCACCCAGACCAGAAGTGCGCGATGCGGTGGCAAAATGTAAACAAGCTGGTATTCGTCCGGTAATGATTACTGGCGATCATCAGTTGACTGCTAAGGCGATCGCTTATGATTTAGGTATAGCGCAAGAAGGCGATCGAGTCCTCACAGGTCAAGAATTACAAAAAATTAGCCAAGAGGAATTAGAACGCGAAGTCGATCAAGTTTCAATTTATGCGCGTGTTGCACCCGAACACAAACTGCGAATTGTGCAAGCATTACAAAATCGCGGTAAATTTGTGGCAATGACTGGCGATGGTGTTAACGATGCACCTGCTTTGAAACAAGCTGACATCGGTATTGCAATGGGTATTACTGGTACTGATGTGAGTAAAGAAGCTAGTGATATGGTGTTGTTAGATGATAACTTCGCCACCATTGTTGCTGCGACAGAAGAAGGACGAGTAGTTTACACTAACATTCGTCGTTTCATTAAATACATTCTCGGTTCCAATATTGGGGAAGTGCTGACAATTGCAGCTGCACCAATTTTACTGCCAATGGGCGGAGTACCTTTATCACCGTTACAAATTTTGTGGATGAACTTAGTAACAGATGGTGTTCCAGCATTAGCTTTGGCGGTAGAACCAGCAGAACCAAATGTGATGAAACGTCCGCCTTTTAACCCTCGTGAAAGTATCTTTTCCAGAGGTTTAGGTTGGTACATGGTGAGAATTGGAATTGTCTTTGCTATTCTCACAATTATTCTGATGGAATGGGCTTATACTCATTCTCAAGGAAGTGGCGATCCAGAGCGTTGGAAAACAATGGTGTTTACTACTCTTTGTTTAGCGCAAATGGGTCACGCGATCGCCATTCGTTCCAACACCCAACTAACAATTGAAATAAATCCCATGACTAACCCCTACGTTTGGGGTGCGGTGATTTTAACCACTATTTTGCAGTTGATGTTGGTCTATGTTCCACCTTTAAGAGCTTTCTTTGGTACTCAGTTTATCGACTTCGGAGAATTACTAATTTGTCTTGGTTTTAGTATGTTAATGTTCGTTTGGATCGAACTAGAAAAACTGTTCATCCGCTGGTTTGGCAAAACCAGACGTTAAGGAGATGGGGAGATGGGGAGATGGGGAGATGGGGAGATGGGGGGATGGGGAGATGGGGGGATGGGGAGATGGGGAAGTTTAACTCAAAACTCTAAACTCTCCCTACCTCCCCTAACCGAACCTACCTCCCCTAACCGAACCCATCTCCCTAACCCCTAACCCCTAACCCCTAACCCCGCCCCAGTCCCCAAGAATGTACTTAAAGAATTTACACTTGCTTCATTTCCGCAATTACAAAGATCAATTGGTGGAATTTGGTGCGCCAAAAACTATTTTGGTGGGTAATAATGCACAGGGAAAATCTAATTTGTTGGAGGCGGTGGAGTTACTTTCGACGCTGAAAAGTCATCGGGTGACACGCGATCGCGATTTAGTACAAGAAGGCGCAGAATGGAGTAGAATTGTTGCTACACTGGAACGACAAACAGGCGAAATTGATTTATCATTAACTTTACGTCGGAATGGTCGTCGTACTGTTAGTCGTGGTAGTGAACCTCTGAAACGACAAATAGATTTTTTGGGTACAATTAACGCTGTACAATTTTCCAGTTTAGATTTAGATTTAGTCAGAGGTGGCCCGGAACATCGCCGCAGTTGGTTAGATACTTTAGTAATTCAATTAGAGCCTTTTTATGCTCATATTTTACAGCAATATCATCAAATTCTTAGACAACGTAACGCTTTATTAAAAAAATTTCGGGAACCAGGAATAGTCAATGATGCGTCTACTTCTACAGCTTCCCGTTCCGAGTTAGCTTTATGGGATGCACAATTAGTTACAGCTGGAGTGCGGGTGATGCGTCGTCGAGCCAGAGCTTTACAAAGGTTAGCACCGATTTCCCACAACTGGCATCAAGCTATTAGCGGTAGTACAGAAAAATTGGAAATTAAATATTTACCTAATGTCGGGATGGAAAAAGATGATTTAGAATGGTTACAACAAGCTTTTTTGGAGAAAATTCAACAACGAAGTATTCCAGAACAACATCAAGGTACTACATTAGTAGGGCCACATCGGGATGAAGTAGCGTTTTCTATTAACCAAACTCCCGCTAGACAATATGGTTCTCAAGGACAACAGCGGACTTTAGTGTTAGCTTTGAAGCTAGCAGAATTAAAATTAATTGAAGAAGTGATTGGTGAACCGCCGCTGCTGTTATTGGATGATGTCTTGGCAGAATTAGACTTAACCCGTCAACATCAATTGTTGGAAACTATCCAAGCTCGATTTCAAACCTTAATCACTACTACTCATTTAAGCGCCTTCGATCCGGTTTGGCTGAATGCTTCGCAAATTCTCTATGTAGAAGCGGGACATCTTTCCCTTCATACTTGATGCGAGTGAAGCACTATACAATTTAAGATAGTGGGAATGAATCGGCTAACGCCCGATCGCCAAGTGCTAAGACAGACACTTTCTAAATTAGTTTTCCGTGACTAAACATGATAGCCGTTATTCCCAGTTTAGCTGTTTTTGAACCAAGAATTTAATGTGTGAATTTGATAAACATGAACATGGTAAAATTTGTCACAGATGAGCAAAAAATTAGAGAACTCGCAGAGTCTCTGTATCGAATTAAAACTAAAGAACCGGGACGCTTCTGGTTTCAGGGTAAAGATGTCTACTTTGATGTATTCCTTAAAGTCGAAAATGAGGAAATTGTTTGGTTTCAATTTACTTGGCAAGGAAATGTTGTTTCCTGGGACGAAAGTGAACCTGATTTGAAAACTGGAGTAACTAATGAGATGAGTTGTGGCGATCGCCATTATCCCGCCAGTAAAATTGTGAAATTTGACCTGTTTCCTAACCAAGAACTGATCGAATTTGTGCAAGCGATCGTTAAAGTTTGCGCGGTCGAAAAACCAATTTTCGCTCAAGCTTTAAAGCTCTTTAGATAAAAAAGCTCTTCATCAATATATAGACTTCTTGCAAAAGTTTTAAATCTGGTTTTTCTAGCCACAGATATCCACAGATAAACACGAGATTTACACAGATGAATATACTAAAGATATGAACTTTTGCAAGAATTATAAGCGATTAATGATGAATTTGCAAATTCAAAATATAGCGACCTAATTGCACTTTTTCTGACCATAAATCGTATTCTAGGCGCAGATGTTCTGGTAAAGGATGTCCTTCTAAAACTAAGCTGCGGGTGAAGTTACGTAAGCGCAATTGCCAGTTAGTCTTTAAGGAATCATTATTTAACCAATAACGACTCAAACCGTAAACACCCCGTTCCCAAAAATGGCGGTAGCTTAATTTGCCATTTCCCTGCATGGTCATAATTACGCGATTGGGAGAAATTTCCAACCACAAAAGACGGGGGGAGGAGGTTGGGAGAGTGGGATCGATCGCTGATGAATCAGCATTTTGTTGCATCCCCAGTCCAGGTTCTGTAAGCAGCAGATGAAAGCGGAGGCGGTCTTTTTGGTACAGCGTCGCTGAAGTTTCCACTACCGACCAAATTGGCAGATCGGTAGAAACTAAGGATAGACACACAGGTTTGCGATGATGCGTCAGCATAATAGAGGAAAAAGAGAATATCTAAGTGAAAAATGTCCCAGTTGGGCAAAGAAAAGGGTAGGATCTAACATCACAGTCCACCACCACCAGTCTATCCCAATGTCAGTTCCCTTCGTCAGGCTAAAAGTTATAGAAAATCAGCAATCTTTGGAAATTGAAAAACCTGTCTCTGGGTTGTCGCTATCTGGCAAAATCCAAATACCGGGAGATAAATCTATTTCTCACCGCGCTTTAATGTTAGGTGCTCTTGCTCAAGGCGAAACTCAAATTCAAGGATTACTCTTAGGTGAAGATCCGCGCAGTACTGCTGAAAGCTTTCGCGCTTTGGGTGCAGAAATTTCCCCGTTAAATACTGAGTTAGTGAGGGTTCAAGGTATTGGTTTGGGTAATTTGCTCGAACCTTTGGATATCTTGAATGCAGGTAATTCTGGCACAACTTTGCGGTTAATGTTAGGAATTTTAGCTTCCCATTTGGGGAGATTTTTTACGGTGACGGGGGATAATTCTTTGCGATCGCGTCCGATGTCCCGTGTGGTAAAACCATTGCAAGAGATGGGTGCGAAAATTTGGGGACGCAAAAGCGCTTCTCTAGCACCTTTAGCAGTTCAAGGTAAACAATTAAAAGGGATTACTTATCATTCTCCTATTGCTTCGGCACAAGTAAAATCTTGCATTCTGTTAGCTGGTTTAATGGCAGATGGAGAAACTACTGTAATTGAACCTGCACTTTCAAGAGATCATAGCGAAAGAATGCTGCAAGCTTTCGGAGCAAAATTGAGTGTAGATCCAGAACGAATTAGTGTAACTGTTTCTGGTGGCGCGAAACTGCAAGGACAAACAGTAATTGTACCGGGGGATATTAGTTCTGCTGCTTTTTGGTTGGTGGCGGGTGCGATCGTTCCTGGTTCAGAATTGTTAGTGGAAAATGTTGGCGTTAACCCCACTCGCACCGGAATTTTAGAAGTTTTAGAAATGATGGGTGCAGATATTCAACAAGAAAATCAAAGAATTGTTGCCGGGGAACCTGTGGCAGATTTACGAGTTAAATATAGCAAATTGAAAAGTTGTGAAATTGCCGGGGATATTATTCCTAGATTAATAGATGAAATACCGATCCTGGCGGTAGCTGCTGTATTTGCCGAAGGCACAACTGTAATTCGCAATGCCGAAGAGTTACGGGTGAAAGAGAGCGATCGAATTGCAGTTATGGCATCTCAATTAAACAAAATGGGAGCAAAAGTTACTGAATTACCAGACGGTTTAGAAATTACTGGTGGAACTCCTTTAACTGGTGTCGATCTTGATAGTTACACCGATCACCGAATTGCCATGAGTTTAGCAATTGCCGCTTTAAATGCTCAAGGTGTTACTACCATTAATCGCGCCGAAGCAGCTGCCATTTCCTACCCGAATTTTACCTCAACTTTACAACAAATTTGCCACAGCAATTAACTCAGTTCGTTGTTGCGCTTTAGCGCTATTTCCCACGCGAGAGTGGGAACAACGAACAATTAGGTTTGTTGTTGCGCTTTAGCGCTATTCCCACGCGAGAGTAGGAACAACGATCGGGAATTGAAATGATTCACACAAAAATCTAAGCATTGATTATCCTAGAATTTGAACTTAAATCTTACACTTATAAAGTTCAATCAGATGAAAAAATTATCTTGGTTGCGTCTGAGTTTGAGTCAGTTGTTTCTTGGGTTCTTGTTAAGTTGGGGAATCGGAACACCAGCGAGAGCAGTAGAAAGATTAACTTTACAATTAGGGCCATTTCAACAATCTATTACTGTATCTGATTTAGAACGCTTTGCCAAAACAGGCGAATTACCTAGAAATCTTAAACCATTATCTGTAATTTTTACTCCTAGAGTGCAAGAATTACTTTCGCAACGATTGCAACTCGATCCGCAAATGACTGATAAAGTGTTACAGGAGTGGTTGCGATCGCCAATGTCAAAACAGCTACTCAAAACTTTAGGCAGTGCTTTTCCTGACACTAAAATTGCAGATTTACAAGCGGCAATTTCTGTAGCTGCTAGACAAGCAAATGGGTTAAGTTTAGTTGGGGTATTACGAGCAATTCCCGGAGAAAATGTTACAATTGAGGCTACTTCTTTAATTGGTCTGGCTTTACAGTTTAACCCTTCTTATTGGCAAAGTGAAGCCCTTGGCCCTTTATTAAGGCGAGAATTAGATGTTGCTAGTCCGAGATTTAATCCTAATTTAAACCCAGCAGAATTAGGTACAGAACCAGTAGAACAGCGAAGTTTATACTTGAGAGATTCCCAGAGAAATCGATTTATTCCAGTAGATTTATATTATGCCCAAAATACCCAAGGGCCGTTAGTAGTAATGTCTCATGGTTTTGGGGCCGATCGCAGATTTTTAAACTATTTAGCTCATCATTTAGCTTCGCATGGAATTACTGTAGCAGCATTAGAACATCCAGGAAGTAATGCTACTTGGGTTTCTCAAGCATCAATTAGTGATAAACCACAAGATTTAATGCCTGCATCAGAGTTTGTCGATCGACCAAAAGATGTGAGCTTTTTACTAGATGAACTAGCACAAAGAAATCAAAACTTTGGTGAATTACAAGGCAAATTTAATCCCAAACAAGTAGTTGTAATTGGTCATTCTTTAGGCGGTTACACTGCTTTAGCTTTAGCGGGAGCCGAATTAAATTTACCAGCATTACGCCAAACTTGTAAATCAGTTGTGCCACTGCTACAATCTCCCGGTGAATGGTTACAATGTGCTGCTACTGATTTGTCAAAAGCGCCAAAAATAGGTGATTCGCGGATAGTTGGTGCGATTATTTTGAATCCTGTTGTCGGTCAACTTTTTGGCGAAACAGGGTTAAGAAAAGTCAGGATTCCTACCATAACTTTAGCTAGTACAGAAGATGCTTTTACTCCAGCAATTACTCATCAATTAGAACCCTTTCAGCAATTGGGAGGTAACAAGTATTTAATCACCGCAGTAGGCGCGACACATTTAAGTGTAGGAAATCCCGAAAACTTAGCTCAACAAATTACTTTGCTTAGAGAACGTACCGGAGAAGAAGTTGAACCTTTACGGCAATTAGTACGGGGTGTTAGTCTAGCTTTTATCAAACAATTTACCCCAGAAGCTGTTACTTACCAACCTTTTTTAAGCCCAATCTATGCTCAATCTCTTTCTACTCCTAAATTAGCATTACGGATAAATAGGGAATTACCATCAAGTATTTCTCAATGGTTAAAGTTTGCTGCTAAATCCCAGAAAAATTAACCAAGGTTAAAATAGGAGAGGAAGGGGAGGAAAATTTAAGTTAAACTCAGAACCAATTATTATGGAAGCTATCATATCTGCATTTTTTTTGCTACTTATTGCCGCTACTGTCGGTTCAGTCAGTTCGGCAAAGGTGATTAATCAAGGTTCGGAAGCATTAGTAGAACGTCTGGGAAAATATCAGAAAACTTTGAAACCTGGTTTAAATTTTATTGTGCCGTTTTTGGATACGATCGTTTGGGAAGAAAGTATGCGGGAACAGGTTTTAGATATTAAACCACAGGAAGCTATTACTAAAGATAACGTTTCTATGACAATTGATGCTGTTGTATATTGGAGGATAATAGATTTAAAGAGAGCTTATTATGAAATTGAAGATTTGGAAGCAGCAATCAAAAACTTAGTTTTTACGACGCTAAGATCCGAAATTGGTGGCATGGAATTAAAGGACACTTTTTCTAATAGAAGGAAAATTAATCAGGCATTATTAAATGAATTAGATGATGCTACAGTGAACTGGGGTGTCAAGGTGATGCGCGTAGAAATTCAGGAAATCAAACCAGTTCAAGCAGTGTTAGATTCTTTGCAAAAAGAGAAAGCAGCGGAAATTCAAAAACAAGCATCTATTAGTGAAGCAAAGGGAGTTGCAAATTACATAGAATTGGTTTCGGAAGCGCTGAAAAAGTCAGAGATTGACGGGAAGGAAGCGTTAAGCTTTTTGTTAGCTCAAAGATATGTAGATGCTAACACTAAACTGGGTGAAAGTCCGAATTCTAAAATTGTGTTTATGAATCCAGGAGCTTTAAATGAAGCATTAGCAGAGTTGATGAAAAATAATGATGATAATAATAATGGTATTTAACTAAACTCGCCATATTGCATCAGCAACTAAAGAAATATCGCGCATTTCTTTAACATCATGAACTCGGAGAATATCGGCAGAATTAGCGATCGCAGCACAACAAGCTGCACCAGTTCCCCAAACCCTTTGTTTCGCATCAGGTTGATTTAAAATATGTCCGATAAAACTTTTGCGCGATACTCCTACTAAAATCGGACAATTTAAACTTTTAAATTCCGATAATCTCCGTAAAATTTCCAAGTTTTGCTGATAATTTTTGGCAAAACCAATCCCCGGATCGATAATAATTTTACTAGGGTCAATTCCAGCAGCTATAGCAGCATTAATTTGCTGTTTAAGAAACTGCAAAATCTCGCCAATTAAATCTTGATAATCAGTAAGTTTTTGCATAGTTTGTGGTGTTCCCCGGATGTGCATTAACACAATTGGTACACCCAAATCAGCCACAGTTGGCAACATTTCCGGGTCAAAAGTAGCGCCAGAAATATCATTAACAATATTTGCTCCAGCCAGAACAGCCGCTTTTGCAACTTCTGCTTTTGTCGTATCTACAGAAATCGGAATTGTTAACTCTTTACGGATAGCTTTAATCACAGGTAAAACTCGATTTAGTTCCTCTGACAAAGAGATTTCTTCCGAACCTGGACGAGTTGATTGACCACCAATATCGAGAATATCTGCACCTGATTCTACTAAATATTTTGCTTGGGAGAGAGCCGCATCTAAATTATTAAAATCTCCGCCATCACTAAAACTATCTGGGGTGACATTCAGAACACCCATTAAATAGGTGCGTTTTTTCCAGGTGAAAGTGCGATCGCAAATAATTAATTCGTCATTAGTCATTTGTTATTTGTCATTGGTCATTTGTGATTCGCCATTTATCATTAGCTCTTGAAAAATGATTAATTACCAATGACTAATGACTAATGACCAATGACACTTGACTTTACTGATAATTTACAATTCGGGCAAAACTGCCAGGTTCGAGACTAGCACCTCCCACCAGCGCACCGTCAATTTCTGGTTGAGCCATAATCTCATCGATATTATTAGGCTTAACAGAACCGCCGTACTGAATGGGAACGTCAGGATTAGATAATTGAGAGCGAATTAACCCAATAACTCGGTTAGCTTCGATCGATTCGCAGGTATCACCAGTACCGATCGCCCAAATCGGTTCATAAGCAATAATCAAATTATTTTGATCGACATCAACTAAACCTTTCGCTAACTGACTAATAATCAAAGATTCAGTTTCAAGAGCATCTCTTTGTTGCTTACTTTCACCAACACAAAGAATCGGAGTCAAACCATAACGTTGCGCTGCTTTCAGCCGCAAATTCACAGTTTCATCAGTTTCATTGAAATACTGACGGCGTTCGCTGTGACCGATAACCACATATCGTACCCCAATCTCCGTGAGCATAGGGCCTGAAATTTCGCCAGTATAAGCGCCTTGTTCCTCCCAGTGAACATTTTGGGCACCCAGTTGCACGCGACTACCATGCAAACTCTTGGATAAAATGCCCAAATCAGTAAAAGGAACACACAGAACAATTTCCCGATCTTCCGGGGTTTCTTCTAAGGTGTGTAAGAAATTCAGTAAAAACTCCGACGTTTCCGCCTGAGTTTTGTACATTTTCCAGTTGCCAGCGATAACTTTTTTTCGCACAGTTACTTTGTAGGGACAAACATTATAGGGTAAACTCCAGTTTACGGCTTCTGGGGTCAGTTTTGCTAACTAGTTGGGTAGTGGGTGGTCGGTAGTGGGTGGTCGGACGTTGAGAAGCAGGGAAGAAAAAGAAATATATCTATTTTTTGGGAAGTAGCTTTTGCGGCTTCTAATCTGGGTATTCTTCAGTATAAAAGTTGATTGACGAATTGTTTTTATTGAAATGAATAGACTTTATTACGGTGATAACCTGGATGTTTTGCGCGAGAGCATTGCTAGTGAAAGCATCGACCTGATTTATCTCGATCCACCGTTCAATTCCAGCGCTGATTACAATGTGATTTTTGGTGGACGAAAACAGGGAAGTACATCTCATGCTCAGATTACTGCTTTTGAGGATACTTGGCACTGGAACGATGAGTCAAGCCGAACATTAAATGAGTTGTTTCAGAAAAATGGGGAATTAGCTGAAGTCATCGATCTTTTAATTCGCAGATTAGGACACAATGATTTATCAGCTTATTTGGTAATGATGGCAGCGCGTTTACTGGAAATGCACCGAGTTTTAAAACCAACTGGAAGTTTGTATTTACATTGCGATCCAACTGCTAGCCATTATCTAAAAATTATTTTAGATTTGATTTTTGGGGCGAAGAATTTCCGAAATGAAATTACTTGGAAACGCACCAGCGCCCATAACGACCCAAAAAAGTATGGTGCAAATGTAGACGTAATTTTATATTACGTAAAAAGTGACCAATATTGCTGGAATCAAATCTATCTAGCTCATGAGGAAAAATATAAAGCACGATTTAGAAATGTTGACCCAGATGGTCGTCGCTGGACAGATGATAACCTGACTGCTAAAGGTTTATCTGGCGGTGGATACACTTATGAATATAAAGGAGTCACTTCTCTTTGGCGCTGTCCAATTGAAACTATGGAACGTCTAGATAGTGAAGGTCGTTTGCATTTTACTAAAGCTGGAGGCATTAGATTAAAACGATACCTTGATGAAACAGTAGGAACTCCTTTACAAGCTTTATGGGATGATATTCCGCCTATCAATTCTCAAGCTAAAGAACGTCTTGGTTATCCGACACAAAAACCAGTAGCTCTTTTAGAAAGAATCATTCAAGCTAGTTCAAATCCTGATGATATTATCTTAGATCCTTTTTGTGGTTGTGGAACTGCTTTACACGCCGCCCAAAAACTAAATCGTCAATGGATTGGAATTGATATTACTCACCTCGCCATTGCTTTAATTGAAAGCCGTCTCAGAGCCGCTTTTCCTGGTATTGAATTTGATGTTTATGGCACACCAAAAGATTTAGAAGGTGCTAAAGATTTAGCCCAACGTGACAAATATCAATTCCAATGGTGGGCTTGTTCTTTGGTGGAAGTTCCCCCATATCAAGGTAAGAAAAAAGGTGCTGATGGTGGAATAGATGGCTTGCGATATATTAGTGATTTCGAGAATGGTAAAGAAATTAAACGTAAAATTATTGTCAGTGTTAAAGGTGGTGATAATGTTAACGCGGCAATGGTCAGAGATTTAATTGGGACAGTGCAAAATAACAAAGCAGATATTGGTTTATTAATAACTTTAACCAAACCAACTAAACCAATGTTAACCGAAGCGGCAAAAGCGGGATTTTATCAAGCTGGAAATGGTAGAGACTATCCGCGCATTCAAATTTTAACGATCGAAGATCTACTAACTAAAAGAAAACGTCCAGAATACTTTGATATGAGTTTAGGAGATATCACCTTTAGAAAACCAGAAAAAGAAATGGAAACCTTCATCCAACCATCATTATTTTAATCAACTCAAGTTGCGGCTTAAAATGTAGAGACGTTGTATACAACGTCTCTACATTAGACGTTGTATACAACGTCTCTACAAGCCTAAAATTATCCTGTCTGAGGCACCCTACAAATATGCTATTAATTTGGATCGATTTCTACTTGTTCACCAGGAAAAAACTCAGCATTTAATATTTCTTCTAAACTGTAAGGGCATTCTTGGGGAAAGATTTCCTCTTTTAAAGAAGTCTCTCGTAAAGCTAAATCTAAAGCATCTGGATAAATTTCTGTTAAAGCTTTGGGTAAGTAAGGTTGGAGACTGGGATTTCTTTGGAGAAGTCTAGAAATTTTGCGTCTTTGTTCCCGAATAGTGAAAAACCAACTTTTAGAGCGTTTACTTGGTTGAAATTCCCACTTCAGCAAATGCCCAATTAACACTTCTAAACGACTTTCTAACTGACTTTGTTCCTGCCTACCCAAAGATTCAATCTCCTCAGCTAAATTAGAAATATCTAAATTACTCCAATCCTCATTTCGCAAAAACCTTGCTTGTTCCACAGTCCAAGCATAAAAATCACTTTCGTATAATTCGCTGGTTTTATATTCAACTTCTGATAAATTTTGAGTCATAAACTAGTCCTCTTTGATTTGTAAAAAATACTTTTTTAATCTAAGCTTCATAACTACATTTAAGATTTCTATAATTACTCACCAGGCAAAAATTCAAAATCTAATATTTGCTCTAAACTATAAGGACATTCTTGAGGAAAAGTTTCTTTAGATAAAGAAGTTTCACCAATAGCTAATTTAAGCGCGTACTTGTAAACCTCGCTAATAGCATCAGGTAAGTAAGGTTTTAAACTAGGACTTTCTTGCAGCAGACCTAAAATTTGAAAACGTTGTTCATCAATAGTATTTGACCAACTATTAGAACGTTTGTTAGCTTGAAATTCCCACTTCAGCAAATGCCCAATCAAAACTCTTAAACGGTTTTTCAACTCTCTACGGTCTTGTTTACCCAAAGACTCTATCTCCTCAGCTAAATTAGAAATATCTAAATTATTCCAATCCTCATTTCGCAAAAACTTTGCTTGTTCAACAGTCCAAGCATAAAAATCAGTTTCGTATAATTCGCTGGTTTGATATTCAACTTCTGATAAATTATGAGTCATAATAAAAACCCTATTTATATTATCTCTTTTTTCGGGCCTCTCTGCTCCAAATGGGGGTAAATGTTGCGGATATTTTAAATTATGATATCCGCAAATTGCGAAGCGATCGCCAAATATTGCAACCGCCTTTCTAGTTTACCTTTGCCTGTTAACGATTCGCCGCCGAACGAGCCGCAGCAGCTTCATCTGGGTGAATGCCTAAGCGAGTCAAATTGATCCGACCTTTGTTGTCAATTTCCCGCACTTTGACAATCACTTCATCGCCAACTCCCACTTCGTCTTCCACTTTACCAACACGGTAATCTGCTAATTGGGAAATGTGAATCATGCCTTCTTTTCCGGGCAAAAATTCCACAAAAGCACCAATGGGAATAATTCTCGTTACACGACCAACGTAAACATCACCTTCATTTAACTTGCGAGTTAAACCTTGGACAATTCCCTTGGCGCGTTCCGCTTTTTCCACATCAATAGCGGAAATTGTCACTGTACCATCATCATCAATATCGATTTTGGCACCAGTTTCTTCGGTAATTCCTTTAATAGTTTTACCACCAGGGCCGATTACTAAACCAATCAATTCTGGATCGATTTTAATGATTAGTAAACGTGGCGCAAAAGGCGACATTTCGCTGCGTGGTTGGTCAATGGCAGCCAGCATTTTTTCTAAAATATGTAATCTGGCTGGGCGTGCTTGGTGAATAGCTTTAGCAATGGTTTCTATAGGCAAACCATTGATTTTCATATCCATTTGTAGGGCGGTAATTCCTGTATCTGTCCCTGCTACTTTGAAGTCCATATCACCTAAGAAATCTTCAATTCCTTGAATATCTGTTAAGATGCGGACTTCTTCACCTTCTTTAATTAATCCCATTGCAGCACCGCTAACTGGTTTTGCCAGCGGAACTCCAGCATCCATTAAAGCTAAAGTGGAACCACAAACAGAACCCATTGAAGTTGAACCGTTGGAAGAAAGCACTTCCGAAACTACGCGAATCACGTAGGGGAATTGTTCTTTTGGTGGGATGACGGGGACAATGGCACGTTCTGCTAAAGCACCGTGACCAATTTCTCTTCTTCCGGGGGCACGTAAGGGTTTAGTTTCGCCTACGGAGAAGGGAGGGAAGTTGTAGTGGTGCAGGTAGCGTTTTTCGTCTTCTGGGTGCAAGTCGTCGGCGAGTTCTTGCGCGTCTCCGGGTGTTCCCAAGGTGACAATAGACATGACTTGGGTGAGTCCCCGGTTGAATAAACCGCTACCATGAACTCGGCGAGGTAGGACTCCGACGCGACAAGAAACAGGTCGGACTTCATCAAGTTTACGACCATCGACGCGCACGTTTTCTTCGACAATCTGACGGCGCATCAGTTTCTTGGTAATATCTTTGAAGACGTTGCCCAAGGCTTTGCCATCCTTAGTAGTTGCGACTCGGATGGGGTCTTCTTCTGGCAGTTCGGCTATTCCAGCTTCGATGCCAGCTTTAATTTCGTCTAATGCTTCATCGCGTTGGTTTTTGTCGAAATCAAACTTCTTGAGGATTTCTTTGATTGGGTCGGTGGCCCGATCGCGGATATAATTTTCCAAGTCACTATCTGTAACTGGTTTTTCTTCGTGAACTGGCTCAATTTCCAGTTCTTTGAGCAGGTCTTTTTGGGCGGCAATTAAGTCGAGTACTGCTTCGTAACCGAAATCGATCGCTTCAATAATATCAGCTTCCGGCAATTGGTTCGCCCCAGCTTCCACCATAATCACGCCTTCTGGGGAACCAGCAACTACTAAATCTAAATCCCCAGCTTCGATTTCCGCGTAAGTAGGATTAATGATAAAATCATCTCCCACCAGACCAACCCGTACTGCTGCCATTGGCCCATTAAACGGTATCTTCGCTAACATCACCGCAATGGAAGCACCTGTTACCGCTAAAACATCCGGTGGTACTTGCTCATCCATTGACAAGGTAGTAGCAACAATTTGAATGTCATCCCGTAACCAACTGGGGAACAAAGGACGCAAGGGACGGTCTATCAAACGACCTGTCAAAGTTACCTTTTCTGGTGGACGACCTTCCCTTCTCAAAAACCCACCAGGAATTCTCCCAGCAGCATAAAGTCTTTCTTCGTAGTCCACTAACAAGGGGAGAAAATCGATACCTTCTCTACTTGCCGCCCGCGTCGCAGTCACTAATACACAAGTATCACCTGATTGAATAAGAACGGAACCACCAGCCTGTGGAGCAAGGAGGCCAACCTTTAATCTAATATCCCTCCCGTCAAAGGATATCGATTTGTCTAACTCTACCATTCGATCCTTCACTATCACATTCTTTATCTGTCGCAATCGTAGCACTGTTACAGGGTCTCAGGGGAAAGTTGGGACTCTTGGGACAAGGGGACTCTTGGGACAAGGGACAGGTAGAGTTATTTTTAGAGCTTTTTAGAGAATTTGTCTAACCAAGTCTGGGAAAACACTGAAAGCAGAATTGCCTACACCCCTGAAAATTCCGCAATTATCCTGATGCACTTACATTGAGATGGAAGCATAATGATAGAGAGCTAAGGTTAATATCTTTAAAATCCTATACAGAAACGAACCCCTCATAGAACCCTGTCTATGGGGGTTTATATTTTTTGTTATGAGTTTGGCGATTTTCATGAAGGGGAAAGTTTTCGGTACAACATTAAGGCATCTACTAATCTGCCATCTTTCAAATGTACGGCGGCGGGGATACGTCCAATAGTTTCAAAACCCAAAGATTGCCATAGTTTTAGGGAAGCAATGTTGGTTTCAAATACTAGGTTGAACATGACTGCTGCATAACCTCGTCTGGGGGCAATTTCTAACATTTTTTCGCCCATAAATTTGCCGATGCCTTTACCTCTTTGCTCTGGTTGAACGATGAAACCTGCATTGCAAATATGGCTACAGCGTCCGGGGAAATTGGGTTTAATATAAAAAGCTCCTAAAATTTCCTTTGTGTTGCTTTCTCTAACTACAAAAGCATCTTTAGCTAACCAATAAGCGGCAAACTCTGCTTCGGAAACTGGCTGTTCTTGCGGATAAGTTTGCCCTGCAACTATTACTTGATTTAATAATGCTCTGACTGCTTCTGTTTCTTGGGGAAGCATCCAGTCTAGTTCTACTATTTCACCTGTTTTTAATTCTTGCCGGATTGGTAGTTTTATTATAGGCAAATTGTCCATAATTATACTGAGATTACCAAATTAATCATTGGGGTCAATTTTAAGTTGAAAATCAAATGACCCCACAAATAGTGATATACAAGTTAAATTGTCGGTTGTAGTAAGAGGGAAAAAATCAAATTAACTATCCACTTCAGCGATTTCAATTGTCCGGTCTTCCCAATCTTTTACTAAGAAGTTTAATGGTTTTTCTGTACGCAGTTTAAATCGCAAACCTCGAACTTGGATTCGCATTAAGACTTGTTCTAAACATTCGCGATCGAAACAAACATGACGTTGGCGATTTTTTGCGCCTAAACTAGCACCAGAAATAACGTGCAATTGAGTATTTTTTTTCAGTTGATACCACAGTCCGTCGGATTCATTAAATTTGTTAGTAGCAGTCAGACTGGGGCCTGTTGACATATTATAAAGTGGGTCGATCGCAGCCGTGCCAATTGTTTGCTCGTAGTTGTAATAGTAATGTAAAGGTACGTCAGCTGCGGGCAAATCTAGCACGCCTTCATAAAATTGACGGGCAATCTCCAGATCTGACACCATAATTGTGTGTACTTTGGGGGCGCTGGTGAGGAACATCCACATCGCGCCTGCGTAAGCTACCAGCAGCATTACCATGATTCCTTGGGTGGAAAACAAGGCATCGAAAGGTAAGGAAAGTAAAAGAGTGTTATGAGGAAGGGATGAAATCACAGAGGTCATTAGGTTGACTGCTAGAACCATGAATTTACAAAGGGTGAATGATATCTAACTCTAGTCTACCAAGCCTCAAGGAGTGCGATCGAGTTCCTCAGAGATGGGGAGGTTGATCAACGTAAAACTTAAAAGTTAAATTTTCCAACTCAAAATTTTCGCTTCAGCAGTATAGTAACTCAAGTTGTTAGTTACAAATTATTGATTACTCGATCCCCCTGGAGCCCCCCTTATCAAGGGGGGAACCAGCGGAAGCTAACGCTATTAACATTTCGGGGGGAACTACATTCAAAGTCCTCCTTTGTCAGGGGCATAATGGGGAGCAAAAAGCCTCAGCTTATAACTAGCAACTTAAATTAGTATTTGGTAAAATCTGATGATTTGATTGATTAGCTAAAGGGTAAAGTTGTGCAAATTCCTTATTTTGCTGAAACCGATCATCCACAGGTCAAGTCTCTGTCGCATTACAGCGATCGGGAACTACTGACTTTGTTTCAACGCTATCCCGAAGAAGGAAAATATTTTACGGCTATTTTTTGTCGATATAGTCCGATCGTCTATACTCTAATTGCCCACTCTGGACGTTCTCCGGTGCAGGTTGATTATTTGTTTGCTCTGACTTGGCGACATATCTATTATGCAATGATGGAATTAGATTTGCGCGGTTCAAGTGTTCCCGGAATGGAAGATTTTAACTTGCAAAATTGGTTAATTAATATGACGGCACTTTGTATTAACCAAGCTGATGTTCCGCCTGTGGAGTCTATTCATTATTCTTTGTCAGCTGCTTCTCCACCTCTTTGGTGTTATACCCATCAAGCGTTAGATTTTTTACCTCCTTTGCAACGGTTAATTGTGTTAATGTCACAAACTTTTCATTGGAGTGAGGCGCGAATTTCTGCTTATTTGCAAAGTGAAGGAGAAACAGTTTCACCTCATCAGGTAAGGTCTTTGTTAATCTCTGGTCTGCAAGAATTACAACGCTCTTTACCTGCTGATATTCGGGAGATTTATCTAGGTGAAGAGGGTACGGTAGAAAAGCAGGAATCTTTGCTATGAAAGGGATTGACGAATGGCGATTTGGCAAGAATAATAGAGGGGTAAAAGTTTCACCTCTGTCTACAGTTTTGGCATCTAAAAGATTAGCGAAAATTCATAAGATGCGGGGAGAAGTTAAGCGAAATAGAATTTTTTTTCTTTGTTTAATTCTGCCTTTTTACTTTCTGCTTTTAGGTGCGGCTGATTTAAATGAACAATTGGATATTCGGATTAATAATGGGACGCAGGGAGAAAGTCGAGACGAAGCCGATCGCTTAGTGCGGTTGGGAGGTCAAGCACAACAAAAAGGATTGTTAAATAAGGCTATTCCCTATTGGTTAAAAGCCTTAACTATTTACTCTGAAATAGGCGATCAAGAGGCGGTTGGTCGAACTTATGATTATTTGGGTTTAGCTTATGCTGATTTAGGTTTATTCCGACAAGCAGAAGATGCGCTGCGAAAAAGATTAGGAGTGGCTAGGTTAAATAGGGATTGGCAAGGGCAAATTTTTGGCTTGAATAATGTTGGTTCACTTTTGCTGAAGAAACGTGATATTTCGGCAGCGAAAACAACATTTAATGAAGCACTTTCTCTGGCTCGTGCTACTAACAGTCCGGCTGGGATTGGGTTATCTTTAAATAATTTGGGTTTAGTCGCAGTAAGTCGGGGAGATTATAATCAAGCGATTAAAAGATATGAGTCAGCTTTGATTTATCGCAGTCGTGCTAGTGACCCAGTGGGAGAGGCAAATACTTATAATAATTTGGGTGATGCTTATCGGGCTACTGACAATTTTTGGGATACGATTAGGGCTTATGGTGCGGCTTTGAGAGTGGCGCGATTGGCGATCGATCGCCCAAATCAATTTCGCGCTATTGATGGATTAGTTAATACCTACAATTGCGCGAAAAATTACACCAGAACTTTAGATTTGTTAGAGGAACGTTTAAAACTAGCTCGCGCTTCCGAAAATCCTTACCAAGAGTTGAAATCACTCCGATTATTAAGTCAATTTTACCGACAACAAGGTAAGAATATGGAAGCGCTAATGGTACAACATCAGGCAATTTGTTTGGCTCAAGAATTAAATGAAACTCAAGCAGTGGCGGAATTGTTAAGAGAATTGCTGGAAATTCCCGTTAATGATTAATTCAAGTAAACTGCACCTGTTGGTTGTATCATCAGGGCAGATTTATCCAAACTAAAACTGCTGGTGGGGTCAAATCTCACTTCTAAAACTCCGGGAGAAACAGGTTGAGGATTAACAACTAAAAAGCCGCCATCTGGACGATAAAAAGTGAGAGTTGTGGGTGTATCTATTGACCGTAAAGTAACTCTATTGTTACCCCGTAAATAACGAGGTTGAGTTTCACCAATTACCTGATAAGTAATATCAGCACCAGAGTTATTAACTAACCTCAAATTTACTAATCCGTTGACTGGTCTAACACTAGTAGTTGCCGCTTGTTGTTGTTCTGGTGTGGGAATGATGGTGCGGCGATTAAGATAAGGTTGCCCATATCTGTAATTTTGCGACATCATTATGTGACTTGTATTTTGTTTTTCCAATGCACGGCGATTTCGTTGCATGATTTCGTTAGCGCAAAGTTGTTCCATCTCCGCTTCCGAGGGAGCAGGAAAACTACCATCACGAACTTCAGGTGGTTCATTGACACTACCGGAAGGTAAAGTTTGGGTAATGGAAGCTGGTCGATCGCTATTTTGATTAGGAATACTTTGACCAAGAGTTGAAGGAACATTTTGCCGATCGCGCATCGTACTATTCATGTATTCCGCACAGATCCGACTGCGTTCTACTGGAGATAATTCATCATTATTAGGTATTTGATTTCCGGGTGTTGGATTCATATTTCCCGGCATTGTCGGGTTTATTTGAGCAACTGCTGGAAAGGCAAAAATCAAACTGCCAAAAACTGCTCCTACTAATCCAATTTGTTTTTTAACTTCTCGATTTTGTAAATTCATTTTTCCCCCAAGTTTTTATTAAAAAAGTGAAACTATTTAAGAAAGGGGAGGTTAAACCTCTTCGATCTCGTGACCAGGTTCAACCTGGTCACGAAAAATTCTTAGCCCTTTTATGCTTCTTCCCACAATTGGCGAACTCTTCCCGGTAGCCATTCAGCTATTTCTGCAATTCGTTCTTGGGACAATTCATCTTTTGTTGCCGAAAATACGGCTTTAACGACTTGTTCGCGATCGACATTTGGCGGCATTCCACCTTCGTTGGCGACGCGGAATAAAAAGCGATCGTCGTTAATTCTAAAGATGCCCGGGCCTTGCCAAGGTGGACGAACCCGACTTAAAAATCCGACAATCGGATTAGTATCTCTCCACAAATCGCTAATTTCCATTTGCAGCGCTTTATCATCTGTTGGCATCGCTTCTTCGTGGAGTTCGGCGGCGACGCGATCGGCTGCATCTGTTGTCATTAAATCGCGCATTACTCGATACACGACTTCAGTCAAATCTCTGGCATCATAAGGTTCTGATAAGCCACCTTTGAGCATGACTTTTTGCAAGAAAGGCATATCTTTATCAGCAATTGGTACTGCTGGGCCTCTCTTTAAAGATTCAGGAGGATTTGCCTCCATTTCTGCTAACGCTTGGCGACCTTTTTCGGTTAATTCTGCCTTTTTAAAAGTAATTAAATGAGGCAAAGGGCCATCTGGCGCACCATAAGTGTTGGCAATTCTGACATCCACTTCTTTTGGGTTAACTGCATCAGGAACATCTTCCTGATTACCGTAAGCATTGCCGCTAAATTCAGCGTTGATATATTGCTTTTGATTTAAATAATCCAAGTGTCCTAAGAATTCTGCTGGTGTAAGTTCTCGACCAACAAAATCTGCTTCATTGAAGTTAACTGCGTGCATCCCGTCGTTGCTATCAGTTTCGCTGATTTTCTTCAGCATTATATAGACAACATCCTCTCTTATTCCAATTGTCATATTGCTATTAAACGTCTCCTAATCACTCGACTCATGCCTTGAGGCTAATATGAAATTTATATCCATTTCCTCTGTCACAGGAGACATTCCGTTGTGAATTGTCTTAATTGATTATAGTGTTAAATTTTTCGTTTATCCCTGACTTAAGGTAGATGAAATCCCGATAAAAATTAAGCAGGAATTACCAATAATTGATTAAGAATTGAATGTTTCTAAACGCTGTTGAGATAGAGTGACAGTAACAGTTGTTCCTTGATTAATAACACTATCAATGCGAATGTTGCCGTCGTGATTTTGGGCAATGGCAGCTGCGATCGCTAATCCTAAACCCGAACCTGTAACTGTTCCCCGACTGCGTGCCGGATCGACGCGATAAAAGCGATCGAATAGATGAGGTAAAGCATCTTCTGGAATACCAATTCCAGTATCAATAATTTTGACTTGTAGCTGAGGATGATTACCCCGCCGAAAAACTCGCTGCAATTCTATCTTTACTTTACCTTTAGCTGGCGTATATTGCAGCGCATTACCGATCAAATTGGTAAATAATCGTGCTAATTGATCCCAGTCTCCCAAAAGGTTAAAAAAGTCTTCTTCAGTTTCTGCTAAATACTTTTTCCCCATTCCCGATCCGCCAATCTCCTCTTTTAAATCTAAGGAAAGTTCTATCTCTTTTTCCTGTGCAATTAACTGTTGTTCTTCTACTACTTCCATTAGTAAAGCATCCAATGGACAAGCGGAAAACCGAGGTTGGACAATCCCACTATCCTGCCTTGCTAAAAATAGTAAATCATCTACCAAACGTCCTAATCTTTGGGTTAATCTTTCGATTACTTTCAACTGTTGCTGATGGGTTCCTAACTCTAATTCTGGATCTGCTAATGCTACTTGGACGTTGGTTTGAATCATGGCGATCGGACTTCGCAATTCATGAGAAGCATCTGAGGTAAATTGCTTTAAACTTTGGTAAGATTCCTTGACTGGTTCCATTGCCAAACCGGAAAGCAACCAACCAATTGCTGCTACACAAGTTACCATAAAGGTTGTGCCTAAACTCAAGTCTAAGATTAACTGACGACTGGGTTTAGTAACTTCAAACCAAGGATGACTAACTCGCAAATATCCAATAACTTGTCTCCCAATTTCTACTCTTTCTGTGATTTGGCGTAAAAGTATAATATTAGGGGAATTGGTATCAGCTTTTTTCTCAATTCTTACTGTTTCTCCAGTGCAGTTAGCATGAATGGGAATGTTCAAAGGTTCAGAAAATGTTGACCACAGTAATTCGCCATTAGGACTAAACCATTCTAAGTCAATGCGATCGTCATCTACAGTATCCGTATTATCTCGAAAACTAGCTTCTAAGTTAATGCGGAATTTGTTTTCTGTAGTGTTTGATTCGATGACTAGCGATCGTTCTACTACTTCCACTACATGATTTAATGTATCATCAACTCTTTCTACTAAAGTGTTACGAACATAAAGATAAACGCCTGTAGCAAATAATAGTAATAACACAGCAGTAACAGCGGCGTACCAAATAGCTAAACGGCGGCGAGTTGTTTGAAACATTGGCTATCAGTAAGCAAGCAGTACTTTCTAAATCAAACATATAATAGTTAAATTTTACCCAAACTTCAGCGAAAAGTTTGCTTGTCTGCTGAGTTTTTTCTTAATTATAATCTCTGCTTTTCGGTTTTTCACCATTTATCAGGCTTTTTTAAGTACATCATGAAATCATGACAAGTTGGCTGAGATTAATTCTCAATAATTTTACGAGTTTAGGTCGTTTGCGAGGGATTGACTAAAAAGGCTTTTTTCACTAAACTAACAAATGTGATATTTTTACTTTATCTATACCCTTTATTAGTACTACAAACATCTCCTATATTACTAATATAGTCAAATTGTTGATAATTGCGTAGAGACTTAAGCAAAATTTCAGGATTTGACCCTCAATAAAGCTGAAAGGGAAAAGTAAAGTTGTGTAAACGATTTATGGCTGAGTTTGACAAGTTTAACTATATGTGATATTGGGTATGACTACCAAAAAAAGCTTTTTTTGAACCGCTTCAGTTGCTTAGTTTTAGTAGAAAAAGCGTTACTTAGTTGAAATAAATTCAGAGAATAAGGAGTAAAATTTTGCCATAATCAAATTGATGAACTAATCAAGATGTTGCGATCGCGATTTCCCACTATTATCCAATCATCCTAAAATCAGCCATGTCTGAAAATCTGATTCTTGACCCCAGTCAATACCCAGATAATAGCAAAATCCTACAGGAAGACGATACTCCCTTGGATAGTTTCATTAACGAAAAACAACAGCGACTCCTCACGGAAGTTCTCTCTAATTATCAGTTAAATGATGGTATTCAATTTATCGTAGCTGCTAACGTAGGAATCTTCCGTAATTCCCGTCTTCCCGCGATAGTTCCTGATGTATTCCTCAGCTTAAATGTCAGCATTCCAGATGATTGGTTAAACCGAAATATCCGTTCCTATTTACTCTGGGAATTTGGCAAACCTCCAGAAATTGTCATTGAAATAGTTTCGCAAACTCCGGGTAACGAACTGGGTAGCAAATTCACCGATTATGCCCGAATGGGTGTAATGTATTATGTAGTTTACGATCCTTTAGGTGAATTGAGCGATTCCCCCTTACAAATCTTTCAATTACAAGCTGGACGTTACGTACCAAAAACAGACCTTTGGTTCCCTTTAGTAGGTTTAGGTTTAACTCTTTGGCAAGGCATTTTTGAAAGTGCTAATGCTACTTGGTTGCGTTGGTGCGATGCTGAAGGAAATGTTATTCCCACAGTTGAAGAATTAGCAGCTAGATTAATTCTAACTCAATCACAATTAACTGAAACTCAATCCCAGTTAACAGCATCGCAAAATCAGACAAAACAAGCGTTATTGCAAGGTATTCAGTTAGGTTTACAGCTTAAGTTTGGCAATCAAGGATTAGATATTTTCGGAGAAATTTCTGCCATTGACGATCTGAATTTGCTGCAAAGAATAACAGCTAGTTTGTTAACAGTTGAGCGTTTAGAAGATTTACGGCAAATTTATTTGTCATAATTTAGAGGGGGAGTTGCGATCGCTCCCCAAAAACAACAAACTTAAATTATTCCAAACACTTTAGGGAAGCGTTAAATGGTACAAATACCATATAAATCTCTAACATTAGCCGAGTTTCTCACACTACCAGAAACCGAACCAGCTAGTGAGTTTATTAATGGAGAAATTATTCAAAAACCAATGCCAAAAGGAAAACATAGTATAATTCAAGGTGAGTTAGTTTCGGTAATTAATGCAGTATTAAAACCCCGAAAAATTGCTCGTGCTTTTCCCGAACTGCGATGTACTTTTGCAGAAAAGTCAATAGTGCCAGATGTATCTGTGTTTCTTTGGGAGAGAATACCTCGCGATCGAAATGGCGAAGTTGCTAATATTTTTACCATTGCACCTGATTGGATAATTGAGATTTTATCACCGGAACAAAGTCAAACGAAAGTTACAAAAAAGATTTTGCAATGTTTGAAAAATGGAACACAAATGGGTTGGTTAATTGATCCTGAAGAACAGACAATATTTGTCTATCTTGCTAATCAGCAACCGGAAGTTTTTGATCAAGTAGCAGCACAATTACCTGTACCATCTTTTGCTAGTGATTTACAGTTAACTGTTGGACAAATTTTTGGTTGGTTGTTGGAGTGAATTTACATCAATTAGAGGTACGTTGTTGCGCTTTAGCGCTAAAGCGCAACAACGTACCTCTGATTGGAACATCCTGCTGGGGGGCGGCTTTTTTGAGCCTACCTTTAATTTGCAAAAAATCAAAACTGTTATGTTAGCTGACAAAAGTTTTTGGGCATACTGAGCTAAGAACATCAGTATCCTTTGGAGCTTTCACATGAAAGAATTTGGATTAAGCCTTGAGTGGGCAATAGTTATGTTTAGCTACGAATATCATTTGACGCTAGAAGATATTCGCTATGAAACAGATTCGGCACAGAAAATCTTTAAGAAACATTGGTTGAGTAAGTTTACAGAATCAATCAATAATTTTTTGCAGAGTCAGGTTCAGGAGAGTAAAATACCTGAAAAAGAACTCCGTATCTTTACTGACTTTACTGAGCTTAAGAACCAAGTTGAAAAACTGTTATCTAACCTAGAATCTCCGAAAATCCCAAAACTGGTTTTGTTAAATCTTTCACTTTTTGTTATTTATCATCCTTTGGGTGTTGAAGAGGACGAACAATATGCAAAATTAAAACTTAGCGATAAGTTCCGTTCTAGGATTGTTCAGACTCTAGAATCATACGCCAAAATCTTACAAGTGGAAAAATATCTTGTAACAATTTTCAAATCCAGCTACAAGAAATTTATGAGTGAGTTGCAAGAACAACAGTTTCCCCTAAATCTTATTTTTGGCGGATTGATTGGAGCAGTTGTAGTAGCTGTAGCGGCTGCTGTTGCTATGCCTCTGGTTATTGCGGTACTTGCTCCTTTGCTTGCACCTGGACTTTCGGGAGCAGCGGCTATTTCTGCTGTTCTTGCTGCGCTTGGTGGAGGCGCGATCGCAGCAGGCGGTTTTGGCATGGCAGGTGGAGTTGCCGTGATTGTAGGTGGTGGAGCAATTCTTGGTGTAGGTGCGGGAACTGGAGTCGGTGCGCTTTTCACTCAATCGCCAGAGTTAGTAATACCTGAAGCTGCTAAATTTCTAGTAGCTTTCAATGATATTATTTTGGCTCAGAAAAACGTTCCTTGCACACAAATTAAAGCTGAAGCAAAAGAATTGATTCAAAAACTCCGAAATTCTATTCGTTCCTATGAAGACAGGTTATCTGAATTAAACATCAATTCTCAAGCTAATCAAAAAGAGACAGATAATATTAAGAAAGTTCTCTCTTACCTAAATAAAGCTATAGAAATAGCTGAACGATTGCTAAGTGAGTTCTTAATAAGACACAACTTTTGTAAATAACTTAAGCAAGCTAAATTAGACAGGTTTACTCTAGATTAGGTATAACTCAAAACCTTGTAGAGACGTTATATATAACGTCTCTACATTATGTACATGATATTTAAGTGCGATCGCTCACTCCGGCAAAAATTCACTACTCAAAATTTCCTCAGAACTATAAGGACAAATTTCGGGAAACACCTCCACAGAAAGTCCAGTTTCTGCGATCGCCTGTTCCACTGCATCCGCATAACATTCGGCAAAAACCTCTGCTAAAAAAGGTTTAAGACTAGGCGAATCTTTCAAAGCTTTGCGAATGCGTCTACGATGTTCATTAATACTACCTCTCCAGCTACCACTGCGGAATTCTGGCTGATATTGCCATTTCAGTAAGTGAGTCATAATTACTGTTAGATTACTTTCTAAACTCCTGCGTTCACTTTTTCCCATGTCCTCAATTTCTTCAATCAAATTTTCCCAATCAATGTGTGAATAATCCCCCATTCGCAACTTCGCTACGGTGGTTTCAATCCATTTCAAATAATCTGTTTCGTACAAAGTTTTACTCATGCTGCACTCGCTTTTCCAAACTGAGTTAAGAAGCGGAACGCTTTCACTACAAAAGTAGCACAGGTATAAGGAGAGGTTTCATAAAAAGACCGCCAAGCAGCTGCTTTATACTCATCATAGCGATCGCCTTTTTCAGGAAACTTATCCAAAAATGCTAACCTGACAGCATGACCAATTAACACATCTAAAACAATGTAATCTTCTATTCTTAAATCCGGGTTACGTTCCGCAATTGCCGATAATTCCATCAATGTTTCAATATTAACCTGGCGATACTCTGGCGCAACAATCTTATTCAACAAATGCTCAATTTGCAAAGCAAAGTTCTTTTCTCCCGGAGTCATTTCTGCTAGCAACCATTCACTATCTAAACGGTTGCGTCTCTCCAATTTATCCCCAATTACTAAACCTTTGCAATGTTTCAACAATTGCCAAACGCGAGGATAAAAATCTTTTGGAACTCGGTTTAAAGCGCCATCTCTTTGGCGTTTCTGCAACCATTTATCAGTTTGTGATTCTTCTTCTTTTTCAGGAAGTACAACCCATTCAATATCTGTTTCTGATTGTTTGACGTGCAAAGATTCTTGTTGTCGTAACAACTGATTCATGCCTTCATAACCAGCAATTACTTCACGCACACGGCTTTTTACTTCAAAGGGGCTTAATGTCATTAAATATTCGTGCGCTTCGTCTTGGGTAATTTTTAATTCCTGTGCTAATTCGCTGGTGATTAACAGAATTAAATACCCAACTCTTAAGGTTAGCAAACCGTTAAACAAGTCTGGTTCTGACTTGATTAATAAACCAATATAGATTAAAATTTCTTGGGTGAGAACGCGATCGCGAATATCTTCCCCACAAAACTCTTTAATCTTTTCGTCAATTTCATGATGCGACATTGGTCGAGTAATTAAGGAAGCTTCACTATAAGCTTTACCCACAGAAATCTGTTTTTGTCGTACTAAAATATCTGTCACTGCATCCGATAACCCAATATCCACCATTCCCCTTAAACCTGCGGCGCGACGAATTACCGTCCAGTGAATTGATGACTGGTTAAATGTTTTATCCGCTACACCTCTGACTGCTTTTTCGTAAATTTCATTGAGTAAATCTGCTACGGTGACTGGATGTTTTGGCCCTCCTAAACCAGTGTCAAAATTTACACTTTTCAACCGAGTTAATGTTTGCAGTAACTCAACTTGTTCGTAAATATTTTGCGAATCTCGCAAACAATTAATCAGAAATCTGGTATCAGTTTCATACTCTAACTTGAATTCCTGAGTATGACCCAAAGGCCAGTTTTTTTCCGGGTTGTAAATCAAGTAATACTTAACTGATGCTGTATTTTGAACCGGAGATTGAGTGAATTCAAAATCATGGATAAAATCAATTCTTTCTTTAGCAGATGTTTGCAGAAATTGTTGCAAATTGCCCAATTTAATCTGCACACCATTGCAATAACCAGAATTGAGTTCTTGCATTAATGCCAACAATGCTTCACTTCCCGTTTCCAGCATGGAATGAGTTAACAGCAAAGTCATTGTTGGTCTTCCCAACTCCATCCAGTTGCGCTGAATATAAGCTAATTCGCTTCTAATTTGATCTAGTAGAAAATGGTAATCTAAGGTCAAGTAAAACTGTTGTTTATCCAAAGATGCGGGTAAGAAAACGATTGTTTCTCCGCGAACTCGGAAAATTCTCGAAGTAGTTAAACTCCGTAATCTTCGCACCGGACGGCCTGTTAAACTTAACTTATCATTACGTCCAATTTGCGTGTAAATTGTGGATAATTCACTTGCTTGGCGCACTTGAATTGGTTCTACTTGTCGGGGTGTTTGAGCAGGAATTCCGTAATCTGCTAATTTAATTTGTAAGTCTTCATCTTCTGCTAAAAGGGCAATTTGAACTAAAGGTTTAGATTCTTTCCCTCTACACAAATGTCTGCCTAAAGGATCGATATCTCCGATCGCAATTAACCCTTCATTTAATAACTGTCCTAAATAATACAGACTTTGCGCCCAAACTAAGGGAACATTTTCGTTAGGTAGGCGAGTTTGGGTTTTAGGGTGCGATCGCTCAGCCTCGATCTTATCCTTTGGTACATAATAAAGTTCAGGTAATAACCGCAAACTTTCCCTTTCTACCAACAAACCTTCTAACTTCTCTTTATAATCTTGCGCCTGTTCCTTATCCCCGCGAAACAACCCATCTAAAAATAGATAAGTGAAAAACAAAGGCCATTCACATTCTATATTTTCAAACTGCTTTAATTCCCAAGGTTCATAATGTAAACGGGTATGATCTTCGATCGTTGTTTGATGTCCATCTCTCAAGAAACGTTTACAACCGTAACGACCTGCTAATTTGTCGATAATTTTCTTTTTAGTGCGTTCCACTAACTGTTCGTTCTCAACCGCAAACGCCGGAAAACTAATTACACTCAATAAAGCAGCATCCACTTCCTTTGAGCTAGATTCCCTTGGTAAAATCGACTTTAAAGTAATTCTAGCCCTAGCAATTTCATCTGGTAAAACGTGAATTACCGAAGCTTGACTTCCCCTAATTCCGAACAAATTTATCCCATTAATTGCTTCTAAAGCTGCTTTTGCCATTCCCACAGAACTAGCATTTAATTCTGGGTTTCCGTGATTAATTTTATTACCTCTTTCCCATAAACCGTAGTCTGGTGTGCGATAAGCCCGCCCGATATAATAAACTAAATTCTGGACAAAATTCACCTCATCCAGTGTATAAATAATGTGTAATCCTGAAGCAGTCATTTGTGCCAACATCAGGAGAAACAGCGAAGTTGCATCTAACTGTAAATGTCCCCACTGATCGTCACCAACCACAATATCACCTGTATTGGTATTGTATTTGGCGTGTAAAGCATCTAAAGGAGATTGAGTTTCTTTAAATTTTTCGACTTTGTGAGACTGACGCATCATGCAAAATAACAATCCCCGCATCAATTTCACGACGCTTTGTTCTAACTCATAACTACGTCCAAAGTCATCATTTAACTTCCGATATCCTAATGCCAATCCCCAAACCGCCAAAATACTGTAAACATTGTCTCTCACCCAAGCATCTGTATAATCTCCATGAGCATTTATGGCTGTCGAGGCTGGTAGTAAACCTGTAATCGGATTTTGCCGATCGAGAATTACAGTCTGAATTTGTTGATAGTAATAATCTAAGCGTGCTTGCAGTTCAGAAAGCTGGTTTTTCATCATATTTTTGGCGATTTTTGCGGAATATTTGCCCCTTGGCTTGAAGTTAAATTGAGTAGAAGCACACCGGATTTCATGGGTATAGCTTAATTTTTAGCCTTTTTCCTGGTACTAGTTTATCCGAGTTTTTCAATTACTAAGGATTGGGCGGATACTTTTAAATCTATTTTGCTAAATTTTTGCATAATCTTTCTAAAAAATCAACTGATATTTCCGGTAACTTAAAGGACAGTTTTGTAGAAGATAAGTAGGAAACAAAAACAATTCAAGCCCCAGAAATGGTTAAAGTGTTCAACCGAGAATAAAAAGCAGGTGAGCGATATGTGTACTAAATACAATAAAAATAATTCTCCTTTTTTGCGAATTGTTTACTCGAAAGTGAAAGTTAACGGTAAAGTGGAGTTAGTACCTTTGGAACTTTATGCTGATGGTTCTGTAAAAAAGGCGGTCTGAAGGTCACTAAACTATTAACATTGAAGAAGAAGTAACGGAAACAGACTTTAATTTTTTGAAGAACTACACAGCAATGCAGCGTCAAGGTAAACTATGCTGCATAGAGAACGTGAGGAGAGTTTGTGCAAGAACAAATCATTACTAACACGCTTAGCTTTTCTGTACTGGGACTGCCAGTACACTTATTAGATGATTACCCAGGTTGGCTAATCGCGCAGTTGCACCAGCAAGTAGGCGGGCAGGTCATTACGTTAAATGCAGAAATGACGATGCAGGCGGAAAAGAACGCCACTTTAGCCCAAATTATAAAGCAAGCAGATTTAGTTATTCCTGATGGTTCTGGAGTCGTCCTTTACCTGTGGTTGAAAGGTAAAAAAGTGAAGCGTTGTCCAGGAATTGAGTTAGCAGAAACTCTGCTGTTATATGCGGGACAATTAAGTAAACCAATGCCTGTATTTTTCTTTGGTGGTGCGCCGGGGGTAGCAGCTAAAGCTGCCGAAATGTGGCAGGAGAGATGTCCAAAATTGGCGATCGCAGGCACTCAAAACGGTTATCTCTCAGCTGAAGAAGAAAAACAACTACACCAAACCTTAAAAGAACAACAACCAAGTTTAATTTTCGTCGGGCTAGGAGTACCACGCCAAGAACTTTGGATCGCCAAACATCGCCACCTTTGTCCTAAAGCAATTTGGATCGGTGTAGGTGGTAGTTTAGATATTTGGGCAGGAACGAAAACTCGTGCCCCCGCGTGGTTCCGAGAAAATCATCTAGAATGGCTATATCGGCTTTACCAAGAACCTTGGCGCTGGCGGCGAATGTTAGCTTTACCCCTGTTTGCTTGGAAAGCTTTATTGAGCAATTTTTCTCGCAAATAAAGACGTTGCAAAATGGCACATCTCCACCAACGTCGTTCCGAAAATGTGAACGGCGATTTTTATGTCGATCGCACCTGCATTGACTGCGATACTTGTCGGTGGATGGCACCGGAAGTTTTTTATGAAGCAGGAGAACAATCAGCAGTTTATCATCAACCTGCCAATCTCAGCGAAAGAGTCAAAGCAATGC
The DNA here is from genome assembly GCF_041929345.1 of Floridaenema aerugineum BLCC-F46. Taxonomy (NCBI): domain Bacteria; kingdom Bacillati; phylum Cyanobacteriota; class Cyanophyceae; order Aerosakkonematales; family Aerosakkonemataceae; genus Floridanema; species Floridanema aerugineum. The sequence continues at coordinate 120,054 of NZ_JBHFNQ010000052.1, read as the reverse complement.
AGGCTTTATTGTCCTGTCCCACTGCTTCCATTGGCACAGTTGAAAAACCAACAGATATTAAAGAAGTTCAAGAAACCTTCCCGATTTTAGTCGCCGAAAATGTTTATCATTGCGGCTATCATTCCGAAAAATCCTTTGCTGCTGCCAGTTATTTCATTACTCGCCCCGAAGGGAATATCTTAATAGATTCCCCTCGGTTTACGCCGCCCCTTGTCAAACGTTTTGAAGCAATGGGTGGGATTCGTTATTTGTATTTAACTCACAGAGATGATGTAGCAGATCATCAAAAGTTTCAAGAACATTTTGGTTGCGATCGCATTTTACACCAAGATGAAATTAACACTGGAACTCGTGATGTAGAAATTCAAATTTCTGGGACCGATCCAATTGAATTTGCCCCAGATTTGTTAATTATTCCCGTTCCCGGACACACCAAAGGTCACACAGTTTTACTTTACAAAAACAGCTTTTTATTCACAGGCGATCACTTAGCTTGGTCGGAAACATTAAACCAATTATATGCTTTCCGCGAGCATTGTTGGTACTCTTGGACAGAACTAATTAAGTCAATGGAAAAATTAGCAAATTATCAGTTTGAATGGGTATTGCCCGGACATGGTAGACGCTATCATGCTGACAAAGAAACCATGCAAAAGCAGATGGAAAAGTGTGTTGATTGGATGAAAACTCGCTAGTTCAAAAAGCCTTGTAGAGACGTTGCATGCAACGTCTCTACAAGGCTTTCTTCTGCCTTCTGCCTTTACATTGCGATCGATCGCTGTTGTTGCCGCTGTTTAATTCTTGCCAAACTGCCTGTGGGAATAGAATTAATTAACTGACGAGTGTATTCTTTTTTCGGTTCGCGATAGATGATATCGGCAATATCAATTTCTTCAATTTTGCCGCTATTCATTACCATGATGCGATCGCTCATAAACTTGACCACACTCAGATCGTGGGAAATAAAAATGTAAGTCAAGCCAAACTCATGCTGAATTTCCTTTAACAAATTCAACACTTGCGCTTGTACAGAAACATCCAAAGCCGAAACAGACTCATCACAAATAATAAACTTCGGATTTAAAGCCAAAGCCCTAGCAATACAAATCCTTTGCCTTTGTCCCCCAGAAAATTCGTGCGGGTAACGCTTCATCCAGTCAGGATTTAGACCGACTTTTTCTAACAGATAAGCGGCGCGATCGCGTCTTTCTTTATCATTTTTCCCTATTTCATGAATTCGCAAAGGTTCCATTACCGCATCCCCAATCTTCATCCGAGGATCGAGAGAACTAAAGGGATTTTGGAACACAATTTGCATCTCCCGGCGCAACTTTTGTAAAGGTGTACCACGCAAATTCGTAATATCGCGGTCTTCAAAGAAAACTTGACCGCCTATTGGTTCAATTAATCGTAACAAAGTCCGGGCTAAAGTAGTTTTTCCGCAACCGGACTCTCCCACCAAACCCAAAGTTTCACTCTTATAAACATCAAACGAAATGCCATTTACAGCCATAATATAGCGTTTCGTTTTGCCAAACATTCCCCGCACCGGAAAACCCACCTGAAGATTTTTGATCGATAAAATTGGTGAGTCAGAAGTATGGACTGGTGACGGAGGACGAGAAACTGGGAATGGAGTTGGTGAAACTCCTATTTGTGCATCTGAATCTTTGCTTTTCTCCGCAATTTTCCATTCCCCATTAGCAGTTTCCACCACTTCCATAAAATCAGAAACCGTTGGCAGATAGCGCATATTGCGCTCCAAACTGGGGCGACAGGCTAACAAACCTTTGGTATAAGGATGTTTAGGCTCGGAAAAAATTTGCCAAACTGGGCCATACTCAACTATTTTCCCCCGATACATCACAGCCACAGTATCAGCAATTTCGGCAATTACGCCCAAGTCGTGAGTAATAAAAATCATCGACATTCCCCGACTCCGGCATAACTCCCGCAACAGTTCCAAAATAGTTGCTTGAACAGTCACATCTAAAGCAGTAGTCGGTTCATCAGCAATCAACACTTTGGGATTGCAAGAAATCGCCATTGCAATCATAACTCGCTGCATTTGACCCCCGGAAAGTTCGTGGGGATAGCGATCGAGCATTGCCAATTTCTGCTGATTAATATACTGATTAATTTCCCTTTCGCTAATATCAACCGCCCACTCTCCAGCCGCAGGAGTATTAAATTTTTCTGGTCTTTTAATTTCCAAAAAACGTTGCTGCAACACCTCATCACTAGGAAGCAACTTCACCTCTTGTAACAGAGAAACCGCCAGTCTTCTTGATTGCGCCTGCGAAACATTTTGGTGCAATCGAATTGCTTCTGTAATCTGAAAACCAATAGTATAAACTGGATTCAAAGAACTCATCGGTTCTTGAAAGATCATGGCAATCTCACCGCCTCGATACTGCTGCTTTCTCCTTTCCGGCAATTGCAGCAGATTCACAGCTTCGGCACCTTCCACTGAATCTTGAAACCAAATTTCACCTGACACCCTGCTTGGACTCGGCACCAAACCCATGACAGCTAAGGAAGTGACTGATTTACCAGACCCCGACTCACCGACAATTCCCAGAGTTTGCCCTGGTTTCACCTGAAAAGAAATATTATCAACAGCTTTCGTAACTACAGGCGTTTTACCTGTACCTTTGGCCAGGAACTGAACTTGCAAGTTGCGAACATCGAGAACGGTGTCAGTCATGGAAGTCAAGCATCAAAATTAACCACATCTTAACAGCGCTAAGGCTGAAATTTGTAGTAGTAAGTACTGTAGATCCCCGACTTCTTCAAGAAGTCGGGGATCTGGGCAGACAAGCTTTCCCATATTTACAGTCAAAATCAGGATTTTTTGGCTGTTATTGCGAACAGCTAATTATCTTCTGGAGCCCCTTGCCCCCTGAGCCCGCAATGAAGTGTGACAACTTACTTAGGCATGACGTTATTCGGGTTATCAGTTTGTCTAAGTTGGGCATTAGCAGGCAAATTAGTGCTATCAGAAACTTTATTAAACACCAAAGCCCCTTTACCAAAAGCAGCTGGTCTGGGTTTTCCCGCTTCAATGCCTTGTAGTTCCATTCGCAGTTTACCGTCAGAAGTAAACTCAAAAATCGTTTGTGCAGTTTTATTGTTACTTGTCGTCAAATCCAATTGCATGGGTTTGCTACTTGTGGAAGCAACGCGGTATCGCAGTTGTAAAGCTTGAGCTTTGTCTGAGCTAGAAGGCAAGACAATAAACAATTTACCATCAGGCCCAAAAATAAAAGTAAGATTCTGAGTGGAAGAAACTCGGCTTTGCCAACTTCCCACCAATTTCTGGTTAATGGGGTTTGTAGCTTGTTTGGTTTGTGCTGTTGGCTGTGCTGTTGATGGCAAAATATCAAGATTAGTGCTAAATGTACCAATTAAGCCCAAAACTAAGCTAGAAACGAAGAGTTTCCTGAAAGTTGGTGTTGCACCTGAAAAACGATCGGAATTGAGGATAGGGTTACGCATGGTGTTTTTACAGAGAAATCAACTGGAGATCACAGGCACGCACCTCTATTGTTAGGTTAATAGAAGGCTAGTCTTTGTGAAAGACGCAGTGCTTACCTCATTTGTGCCAGAGGCAGATTGCATCCACATAATATTCTTCGGGGTCATCTTAGCAAAACGATCGTCAACTAATGATAACAACAGGAGTTTTTTTAGATATAGTTGAGTTTCAGACAAAATAAAAAAATCTAACTTTAATCAGAACGTTTTCTTTCGGTTAGACATTTTTCGGGGGAGTGAGTCTCATGGTTGCTTACGTACAAAAAGCTAATATGCAGAGCTTGCAAACAAATGCTGTTGGTCTGTTAGGACAAGTTAGTTCGTTATTACATCGTGTTAGTACGGCGCTGAGTTCGGATAGTGCTAGTGAAAAGTATGCTAAGTTTCAACGCGAAGTCGCAGATGCGACTCGGAATGTTTCAGATTTGGAGTTGAGAATGGCAATAGTTGCGCCGATGAAAGCGGGTAAATCTACGATTATTAACGCTATTGTTGGTCAAGAATTATTGCCGAGTCGCAATGCAGCAATGACGACTTTGCCTACGGAGATCATTTTCGATCCGCAGTTAGCCGAGCCAGTTTTAATTTTAACTCCTCAAATTCAAGATATCTTTCGTGATACTTTTTCGGCTTTACAGCGCAAAATTGCTGAGTTAGGTTTAAGCCGAGTGCAGGAAAGAATGGCGCAATATCCGCACTTAGCAAAGTTGCCGGAAAAAATTCAGGGAATGACAGGAATTGCTATTGATAGCAAAATTTCTGGTCGGTTGTCGATTATTAATAGTTTACGGGCTTTGAATGATATTATTCGCCTTTGTAGTGTTTTAGATCCGCTTTCCGATCCTTTGCAATCGCTGATGGATGTACCAAGAATTTACACTCCTTTTTATCGATCGGGAATTACAGAAAAAGCAGATATTGCTGGTAAATTGGTAATTGTGGATACTCCGGGGCCGAATGAAGCGGGGGAAAATTTAAAGCTGGTAAATGTGGTTGCCGAACAATTACAGGCGAGTTCGGTAATTTTAATTGTGCTGAATTTTACGGAGTTAAATACGAAGGCGGAAGAGGAGATTAAAAAGGATGTAGAACGGGTAATTGAATTGCGGGGAAAGGATAATTTATATGTTTTGGTGAATAAGGTCGATCAGCGGAAAGAGGGGGATATGACTCCCGAACAGGTGCGTCAATTTGTAGCAGCTGAGTTCGGGATTGGGGAAGGGGCACAGAACGATCGCGTGTTTGAAATTTCGGCAAGATGGGCGTTTTCTGCGGCTAATTTTTTGGGAGAGGCGCAGCAAAATCCGGGTGCGGATGTGATGCAGTTGAAGACGGCGCGATCGCTAGCTCAAGATGTTTTTCCTTTAGACTGGGAAGAAGAATTACAAGAAACTACAGTCGCCCAACTAAAAAAGAAAGCCGAAAAACTGTGGAATAAATCTGGCTTTGATGCCTTTTTAACTAATGCAGTCAATGCTTTAATGACCGAAGCAGCACCCAGATGTATTACTTCTTCTTTGAAAATCGCTAAAGGTCGGTTGTTAGAACTTTTAGAAGATACACAATTACGCAGTCGGGCGATTAATGAAGATGGGGATAAACTGCGTTTAGAAGTGGCAGCATTAGATGAAGATATTGATAGCATTGAAAACTGCCGTAACAGTTTACAAGAAATTGAACAAATCAAAAGTGATTTGCAGGAACAATTGAATAGTATTTTAGAAAAGTTGCAACAAGAAGGCAAATTGAGTGTAGAAACATATCTGCTGGAAGACGAGCAACAAGTTGGTGATTTTGTTCAGAAAGGTGGCACAACTGGCAGGATTTTCGCTAACTGGATATCGCAACAAAAACAAGAAGTAGCAACTGAGTCGAAGCGACTGAGTTCAATGGAATTTACTACTTTAAGGGAAGCGGAAGAATTCGCCGCCTTAGCTGTATCTTATGCCAAGCGCCGAGTAGATTTATTATTAGAAAAAGTGCAAGAAAATACTGGTCAAGTAATTGATGAAGCTCGGCAAAAAATGATGAATTTCTTAGATGAGCAAACCAGACCAATTATAGAACGAGCTAGGGAAAGATTGAATGAAAATTTTAATTTGAATCTTTCTTTGCCTAATCTCAGATTTCATTCGGATTACTATATTGATTTAAATAAACCTTTAGTAATTCGCCATACTCGGACGATCGATCAAGGTTACAGTGAAGTAGTCAGGACGAAGCGATCGTTTTTGCATTTCCTGTGGTTAGTTCCTTTTGAAATTACCGAGAAAGTCAAAAGACCCCATAAAACCGAGAATTTTTACACTGTTTCTTTGCAAGGAATAATTTATGAGATTAACAAGTTGATTGACCAAAGAATTAATGACATTAAAAACGGAATCAGTCAATATTTGGATGAAGATTTTCAGCAAAGGATTGATGACTTTTTTAATGATTTAGATGCTTACTTGAATAACTACCGCAATAGTTTAAAACAAGCGCAAGTAGACCAACAGCTTTCTATTGAAGCTAAAACTAAGTTAATTCAAGCGCTTAATTCATTAGTTCCCGAAGTTAAAGAACAGGTGAAGAAAGCTGATGTTTATCTCAAATATATGCAAGAATTAGTTGCTAATGAATAGCACAAGTCTTGATGAAAAATGAGAATTTTACTAGTAGAGGATGATGCAGAACAATTAGAACCTCTAGCGGTAGCATTAACTCAAGTTGGACATTTAGTTGATGGAGTAGAAGATGGTGAAACTGCGAAGTGGTTAATTTCGGAAAAAGACTATGATTTGCTAATTTTAGATTGGATGTTACCCGTAATTAGCGGTATAGAACTTTGTGGCTATTATCGCCAAATGGGGAAAACTGCGCCAGTGTTAATGCTAACAGCAAAAGATACGATCGCAGATAAAGTCACAGGTTTAGACGCTGGCGCTGATGATTATTTGGTAAAACCTGTAGATGTGATTGAATTGTTGGCGAGAGTGCGGGCGTTGGGGAGGCGATCGCCTTTGTGGACAGGTGATACACTAAAATTAGCTGATTTACAACTAAATTTAACTAATTTGACAGTAGAACGGGGAGGAAAAACTGTACAACTTTCGGTGCGAGAATTTCAAATGTTAGAGTACTTAATGCGCCATCCAAATCAAATTTTAACGCGCAATCAAATAGAACAAAATCTTTGGCAATGGGGAGAAGAACCAGAAAGTAATGCTGTAACAACTTTGATTCGACGACTAAGACAAAGACTGCAAAATATTGGTGCTTCCGAATGGATAGAAACGGTGTATGGAATGGGTTATCGTCTCCAGCCAAATCAATGATGATTAAATATTATCATCTTTGGAAAAAGATACCAGTTAAACAACGCGGACTGTTAATTATTTCTATTCCTTTTAGCTGTTTAATTGCCACTTTGGTAACTTTTGGTTGGTTAAAAATTAGCTTGGTAGAAGATGAAGCTTGGGTAAAACATACGCAAAGAGTGCGTTTAGAAACTAAGCGTTTAGTTGCTGGTTTAATCGATGCAGAAACGGGAATGCGCGGTTATGCAATGACGGGAAGACCAGATTTTTTAGCTCCTTACAGTCAGGCGATCGCTAACATTCCCAAAAACTTAAAAATGCTGCAATTACTAGTTTCTGATAATCCTCATCAATCCAAAGAAATTAAAGAAATTCAAGTTTTAGTTCAGCAAAATTTGACGCTAATGGACAGAAAGTTAGCGCAAATGGATGCGAAAGTTGTACCCGGAGGATGGAGAAGTAGAGAACAAAAAGAACGAGAAGAAATTGATGAAGATGAATATTATCAATCTCCTTTGCAAGGGCGCTTTTCCTACAGCGAATTGTATGATTGGTTAGCAGAAGGCAAAGTTTTAATGGATGCAGCGAGAAACAAAATTGCTTTATTTGAGGCGGAAGAAGAACGTTTATTACGAGTGAGAAAACAACATTTAGCTTTTTATCAAACTCTAGGTTGGATAACTTTATTTAGCTTGACATTAATCGGAATTCTTGGTGGTTTTTTAACAGTTCATTTATTCTCGCGCTTGGAAAGAGAACTGGCTTGGGAAAGAGGGAATTTACAAGCAAGTAATGTGAAACTAGAAGCAGCTTTAGAAGCTCAAGTAGCAGCTGAACAAAAGTTACAAAATGCTTATGAGCAATTACAACGTTTTACAGCTAATGCTTCTCATGAACTTCGTGCCCCGATCGCAGCAATTTTAAGTAATGCTCAAGTTGGTTTATTAGCACCTCATGAAGACTCGATTCAGCCGAGAAAAAGATTAGAAAAAATTGTCGATTTAACGAAATCAATTAGTAATTTAATTGCTAATTTATTATTTTTAGCTCGCTACGAAAAGTTACCGGAAACAGTGACGGAGATTAATTTAAATGAGTTGCTTTGGCAAATTGTCGATCGCTGTCATTCAGAAATAACCGCCAAAAACTTAAAGATTATTTGGGATTTACCGGAAAATCCTGTGTTAATTAAAGCAGCACCGGATTTGTTAGAACAAGCAATATTTAACTTAGTGCAGAATGCTTGTAAATATACTCCCGAACAAGGCAATATTACCATTCGCTTATTTACAGATTTATCGGAAGTTTGCTTACAAATAAAAGATAGTGGAATGGGAATACCGTCAGCAGATTTACCGCATATTTTTGAGCGTTTTTATCGAGTCGATCGAGTGCGACAAAAGACGACGGGTGGTTTTGGTTTAGGATTAGCGATCGCTCAACAAATCGTGCAACTTCACGGTGGTAAAATCAGCGCCGAAAGCACTTTAGGAACAGGATCGACCTTCACAATTAGAATATCGCTGTAAAAAAGGTACGTAGTTGCGCTTCAGCGCCTTTCTTTAGCACTGAAGTGCAACTACGTACAATGCGTTTCAGCGCCTTTCTTTAGCACTGAAGCGCAACTACGTACAATGTTTTTGAGTGCGTCATTTTTTTGTCACATTTCCTTTGTAACTTGATAATTAACAACAGTTGACTAGCAAGAAAAAGGGAAATAACGATGAATCCAAAAACACTACTCAGTTTGCTGCTGGCTGCAAATTCTCACTTGCTGATTCCCGGATTTACTAACGCTGCCACATTAGAAAGTACTTCCGATCGTAACTCGCAAGTTGAAAGAGCAACAATGCAGATGGAAATTAGAGAGATTAACCAAAGAAATCCCAGAGAAATTATCTTATCTAATCGTGATAATCAAGATTTTAACAATGATTACGATCGCGATCGTGGTCGTGGTCGTCGTCGCCGCTAACTGAATCAAATTTAACATGAGATGGGCAATTTGTCCATCTCAAAACTTTAAAGTACAAAATGCGATCGTCATCTTTATGCAAACTCTATCTTACCTACTTCAGCCCTACCCAAAGGATAAGTTTTTTGCAGAAAATTGGCAAAAACAAGGCATTGTTATATCCCAGCCAAATCAGGAAAAATTCCAGCATTTATTTTCGTGGAAACAACTTAATTACCTGCTCAATTTTCACAAACTTACCTATCCCGGAATTCGCTTCTCATTGGACGGAAAAACCTTACCCGAAACAACTGGGGAAAATTGGTTAAAGCACTTCCAAAAAGGAGCGACAATGATTATCGATCGGGTAGATGAATTAGTACCAGAACTCGCGGAATTTACCACTGCTATTCATGCAGAAATTGGTCACAAAACCCAGATTAATTTGTATTGTTCTCCCCCAGAACAACAAGGTTTTGATTGTCACTATGACACCCACGAAGTTTTTATTTTACAAATTCATGGCACAAAAGAATGGTACCTTTTTTCCGATACAATAAAGTATCCCTTGCCAGAAAATCGTTCTGATGAACAGCTACCACCCGACGAATCGCCATATTTAAAAGTTATACTTAATCCTGGCGATTTACTCTACATTCCTCGCGGACATTGGCATTATGCTTTAAGTTTAGAGCAACCTTCTTTACATTTAACTTTAGGAATTGATTGTCACACAGGAATTGATTTCTTAAACTGGTTAATTGATGAATTATTAAATGAGTCAGAATGGCGCAAAAATTTGCCAATTATTCAGGAAGGAAATACTGCTCAGTTGCAGGAGAAAGTAGAAGATTTAATTAGTAATTTAATCGGTTATTTGAAAGATCGGGAAGCGAGCAAAAAATATGCCGATCGCTTAAATACTTTAACTCCTCAAGTAGCTAAATACTCATTGCCATTTCAAGCAGGTTTTGGGATTTTCGATCGGGGTTTTGATACCCAATTTACCCGCCCCAAATATCAGCAAGTTAGAGTTGAAGAAATTAGCGATCGAGAATACAACATCACAGTTAACAATCAAGTAATCTCATTAAAAGGAGTCCCTTTAGAATTAGTTGAAAATATCTTTAATCGACACAAATTCAGCCTGTTTGACTTAGCAACATGGGCACCCGACTTAGACTTAGAAGCTGAAGCTATCCCCCTACTTTCTCAGTTAGTCATGGCAGGAATTATCTTTGTAGAAACAGATAGTTTAACTAACTAATTTAAGTTGTCGCTCCCCCTAAATCCCCCTTACCAAGGGGGACTTTAAATGTAGTTTCTTTCTTCTCAAGGGGAACTTTAATAAATTTAGTTCCTCCCCTTACCAAGGAGGAATTTAAATCCTGTTCCCCCCTTATTAAGGGGGGTTAGGGGGGATCTCAATACTGCTCGGGTTTTGGGTAGGGGCGAAGCATTCGGGCAACAATTTATTGCTTAAACCCTAGATTTTCTGCCCGAATGCTTCGCCCCTACAGAGTCAAATTTGCTTAACCGAGCAGTATTAGGGGGGATCTATTCTTCAACATTTATAATCAGCAAAAACAATATCAATTTCTTCAACCAACCAACTGCCAAACTCCCTTAAAAATATCAACAACCCCGCCAAATTATCAGAAGGATTAATTGCCAATTCTAAAGCTTTTCTCATATATCTTTGTTGATTTGGATAATGTTTAGAAAATAACAGATAGCTAGGATATAAATCTCTAGTATAAACCTGTTCTCTTAACATTACTAATTCTAAACCCGTCCTAACAATCCGCTTCATTATCCAAGCACAGCGATCTTTAATAAACTTAGAATAAAAAATATTGTTATTTCCCAAACACTGTAATTCATCTTGTAAAATTTTCAGATCTTCGGCTAACTCAAAAGCATGGCTTACCATCTCAATTCCTGGTTTATAATTAGGAAAAACCAGAGTTATATCCTCACCGCAAATACATAAACTTTGGGTTTTGATTAACATTTTTAAAATAGATTCTGATTCAATAATTTCTCTGTAGCTAACACAGAGAAAATCAACATTTTTACAAAACGGATATTGATGTTTAATTTTTCTGCAAGCAAGCTGAATTTTTGTTAATTCCGACTTCTCTAAATTGCCGGAAATCACAGCTAAACTGTCAAGATCGGAAACTCTAGAAATTGCCTTTCCTCTGGGAACAGAACCTCGAAGATATATACTATGTAGTTTTTTGCCGAAAATTTCTCGATAAGCGGTTTTCAGATCGGCAATAATTTCTGTCCAAGGTGGGGAAATTTTTTCAAAACTACAGGGATTAATGATAAATCCTTGGGAATCGGTTGTTAATAAATCACCTGTTTTAAGAATAGCATTCATACTGGCTAACATTCTCCCTAGTTAACGATCCATCAATAGTTATCTTATGGGATAACCATAAATGTTACTTGATTCACTTGTCACTTTTCTGAAATATTCTCCTTTTATCTTAATAAATGAAAGCTGAAGAGCGAGTCAAGTTTCATCTGCGATCGCCTTCACCACAAGCATCAATCAGTAACTCACACACAGCAACTTCACTATGGATTTCGTAAATTTACCTCAACAAAATACTGGATTTAATCTTAACAGTCTGCATTCAGGAATGACCATATCAGGAACAATTATCGGATTTGTAGACAATGGCGACGACTTTATTTTACAGCGCAATGGTAGCGGACAAATTATCATAGATCCCGAACCATTAAGAGCTAGTCAACTAGGATTAATTCCAGGCGAACAAGTGAATGTTGTTGTTGCCGAATGGGATGGTTTTGAAGTAGATACTTTCGCCATTTCTAGGGCTGACGGTTCGCCAGTTTTGGGAAATTACCAACCAAATCAAAATCCTAATTCTTCCTTTGATTCACTTACAGGACAGTGGTTTGATGGCGCAACATATTTAAATCTTCATTCTGATGTAGCTGCTGCTGGAATGAATCCTTTAGATCATTTTCTCAAGTACGGTGTGTTAGAAGGACGAATGCCAGAATTATTTGACGATAATTTTTATCTGGCAACAAATCCTGATGTAAAAGCTGCTAAAGACAATGGATTTTTCACTAGTGGATGGGAACACTACAGATTGTTTGGCGCAAAAGAAGGAAGAATGGGAAGTACTTTTTCTAATCCGCTTCTGGTGCAAAAAATGGCAGCAAGTTTCGCTATATTAAATAATCCCACAAATGTAACTCTGCTCGATCCAATTTTCCCTGGCATAAATCCAGGCATTCCTTTTGGTTTTAGCAATATTTCAGGAACAGTAACCGCAGTTTTTGATGATGAATTTATTCTCTCTACTGGAAATCAGCAAGTATTAGTTGATGCTGACCTTGAGCGGGGACAACGCCTTAATTTAGGAGTGGGGGAACAGGTGACAGTATTTGGTGAGTTAGATGATGATGATTTTGATGCTTTTACTATTACTAAAGCTGATGGTTCAGTAACACAAATCCGCGTGCCTGGACAAGATTAAGTACTATTATTAGGATGAATTTGGGTGTAGGGGGTAAGGAAAAGAGTCAGGCTTAAAGGGGAAAAGTTCTCTTTGGTTGTCCAATATTTTTTCCTTATACCCTACACCCTACCCCCTACCCCGTACCCCCTACCCTAAATAGTGAGAATACTGCTTATGTCAAACCTCAAAAAATCCTTCATTTTGGCTGTTAATAGTTTTTGCTTAAGCTTGCTTGCAGGTTGTTTGCAATTACCACCAAATCCACCTCAAATCGAAGAAATTTCTTCTTCAAATTCTGAGTTATCAGGTGTGACTACTCCAGTTACTCCGACACCGATAAAAACTGGCAACATAGAATTTTCGGGAAATACTCAAACACCAATTACGATCGCCACCTTACAGCAAAATTACTCCGAAATTACTATTTCCGGCACAGTTAAAAGTGTGGTTGGCAATGAGTTTACCCTCTATGATGGCACAGGTGAATTGATTGTCGATCCTGGCCCTCGTTGGTGGAAAAAAATTAACGTTTCTCCGGGTGAAAGGCTAACAGTTATCGGTGAATTTGATGATGATGAAATTGAGGCTTTTAAGATTATTAGAGCCAACGGCGAACAAATCAAAATTCGCGATCGCTCAGGCCCTCCTCCTTGGGAAAATCGAGATGATTAATCAATTTATTTTAGGCGAAAGCATTGTCATACTTGGCTCCCCTGCTCCTAATCCGGGTGATTCTTAGGAGGATGCTGCTTTCTGTACCAGCGATACCATTCTCCAGAACTGCGAATTGCCAGCCAAAGTAGGATCATGGCAATTAATCCTCCCTGTGTGGGTGCGTCAAAGGCTAGTAACACTAAAACTACACATAAAGCATCTTGGATAAAAACTACCCAAAGGGGTAAACCCCGAAGGCGAAAAAACCATCCTATTTGTACAAGTTGCAACACTAAAGCTAGTAAACCGCCGATCGCACCAATAAGTACAATCATCCATCTATCCAAGTTAGCAGTTTGAGCCACAAAAGCACCCATCATTGCTCCCACTAAGGGACTAAAGAGGAGATGAATAATTTGCAAGATGCGCTGTCCAATGAGTTTTTTGGAAGCAAATAATTCAAATAATGACCAACTGGTGAGTATTCCCACTACTACTTGTGGGTGAATGTAGGAAAGTAGCGGTACGCGAGACCAGAGATTGTCTCCTTGCAAAAGTCCAATTAACAATAATGGTAGGGCAATTCTCCCTACCCCTACCGCAGCAGCAGCAGAAAGCGCAGCAAGGAGTTCAATCATATTTTCTGTTCTGGTTGTACTCTTAACCGAAAAGGGGAAACACAAGTTTTGACTTAATGTTTCTTAATTGTAAACCTTTTTTGTTGATAAATTCATGAGGTAGATATTTTAGCACCAGATGTTTACACTAACTCAATGATTATGGGTTGGATGATGGATCAATATAGCATCATTCAACGTCAAATTACCCCCGCAGTTGTCACCGGAAAACCTGTCACCATTGGCGGAAGTTTAGGCAGAAATACTGCTACGGCAACAGGCGCTTTTTATGTAATTGAAAATATTATGGCAAAATTCGATCGCTTACCCAGAGAAACAACCGTAGCGATTCAAGGATTTGGTAATGCAGGCGCAGAATTAGCCGAATTACTCGCTAAATTTGGTTATAAAGTAGTAGCAGTAAGTGATTCTCAAGGGGGAATTTATGCCAAACAAGGTTTAGATATTCCCAGTATTCGCCGTTGTAAACAATTTATTAAAGGAATGCAAGCTGTTTACTGTGAAGGTACAGTTTGCAGCATTATGGAACATCAAGTTTTGACCAATGCGGAACTTTTAACTTTAGAAGTAGATTTACTAATTCCAGCCGCTTTAGAAAACCAAATAACTGTAGAAAACGCGCATAAAATTCAAGCTAAGTTTATCTTTGAAGTGGCAAATGGTCCGATTACTTCAGAAGCCGATCGGATTTTAGAACAACAGGGAATTTATGTATTTCCCGATATTTTAGTGAATGCGGGTGGAGTCACCGTCAGTTATTTTGAATGGGTACAAAATCGCAACGGTTTTTACTGGACGCTGACTGAAGTAAATGAAAGATTAAAAGAAAAAATGATTGAAGAAACGGAGAACATTTGGAGGATTTATCAAGAGTTTGGCGTGTCAATGCGAACTGCTGCTTATATTCATGGGTTGAATCGATTAGGGGAAGCGATTAATAGTAAAGGAACGAGAGATTATTATGTGAATGGTTGAAGATAGGAGAAGAAAGAATAATCTCAATTCCCTAAAAGTTTGCTATAGTAAAAAAAAGTCAAAATTAACTATTCCTATGCGTAGTTACACTCTCACAGAAGCAAGTAATCACCAAGAAGAAATATTTGAGCAAGCTAGTTTAGAGCCAGTTTTAGTCACTCAGCGATCGCAACCCAGCCATGTGATAATGTCTTTTGATACCTATCAACATTTGATCGAACGGTTGACAAAATTAGAAGATAAAGCATTGGGTAAAGTAGCACAAGCGGCGCTGAGTCAGTCGTCAATGGTGGGTACGGAAACTTTTGTAGAATCACTCAAGAAACTGGCGATTTCTTAGCCAACTTTGATGTTTGTTGAAGATGATTGTGGCTGATAAAGTTCATAAGGTAGTTTACGATCGTGAAGTATATTTATTAATGTAGCCTCCCATCCTGAGTAGAGTCTAAGTTTTCCATTGATTCTTTGCAGTACAGGTTGTTCCCCGTTGAATAGCAAAACAGCATCTCCTTGAACACGATCGAGTAAGTCCAAAGTACCTTTTATTAAAGTATGTTTACCTTCTTCATAAGCATCTTTCGGATTAATACGGAAATCTACAACTATGCTTGGTTGAAAACCAAACTCTTCGGCAATAACTTCCTGCCCTATTTGACTTTTTTGAGTTGCGTACACAACAACGCCTGAGCCAGTTAAACTATCTCTTTTGTGCCATTTTAGACCAAGATATTTAGAAATTATCTGCAAAGTTTCTACTGGTTTAATATTAGCTTCCAAGTTTAATACATAGTTTAATGCCATTTCTACCTCTCAGGATAATTTGAGGATTTTTTCAACAACTTTTCTGGTTTATGTGTATTTATCTACGGGTTACATTCTCCTTAATGTACTTTTCAGGTAATGTTTATAATGGAAACTTTACCATAGTTAGCGAAAGTAACCCATGATGCTGTTTTTTCAAATTGTCCTCCTAATCTTAATTAGCGGCTCGATCGCTTTTTACATCACCTGTGCCATCTGCACTATCAAATTTTTTGCACCTAAAGAACAGGTGATAAATTCTTCCGAAGACCCTGTTTCGCTGATGATACCAGTTTGTGGTATTGATGAGGGAGCCTGGGAGAATTGGTCATCATTTTGTCAGCAAAATTACCCCAATTATGAAGTACTTTTTGGAGTGTTAGACCCGGAAGATCCGGCGGTTCCTTTGTTAAAAGAGTTGGCGGCGAAATATCCCGATCGCGTTAAACTATTAATTGGTTTAAAACCGCGAGGTATCAATTACAAAGATAGCAATTTAAGTTATCTTTTAGAAGCTGCTCAACATGAAATCATTATCTTTGCTGATAGTGATATTCGAGTAATTCCTGACTATATTAGTATTGTCACTGCTCCCTTAAAAGATCCGAAAACTGGCTTAGTAACTTGTGGATATGTGGGCAAAAATCCTCGGACAATAGTAGCAGCTTTAGCCTCTTTTGGTCGGTGTTTTGATTTTATTCCCTCGGCTTTAATTTCAGGAGCGATCGATCGCGGTTTTAAATTTGCTGTTGGCCCAACAATGGTAACTCGTAAATCATCTTTAACACAATTTGGGGGATTGCATTTAAGCCGCATTGGCTCGGATTATAACTTAGCTAAACGAGCAGTAGAAGCGGGTTATAAAATTGAATTTTCTCGACATATTTTAGAGTCAGATACTACTGGCGAAAGTTTTTGGTCTTTCTTTCAAAGAGAGGTGCGTTGGGCAAGAACAATTCGGTTTAATCGAGGTTTACAATACTATGGGATGGTGTTTTGTTACGGCACTGTATATAGTATTTTGTTACTGTTCATATCGGGATGGGAAAATTGGGCGATCGCTCTATGCCTAATAACTTTTATCATTCGCTACATTCAAGTATTAATTGCCATCTTTAGTATGAACTGTCCAAAAGTTTTACTCTGGTTGTGGTTACTTCCCTTCCGAGATATTTTCAGCTTAATTGTTTGGACACTCGGCGCTTTTGGGCAACATATATATTGGCGTGGCAGATGGTTGAAAATCGAAAAAGATGGTTTGATTGTTCAAGGCGATAGTTAATGGAATGGGGAGTGGGGACTGGGATTTTTTTCTGGAGCGAACTGATTAATTTTCCCTGTTCCCTATTCCCTTAAGTTGATAAAATCAACTCTTCTCCCTGCATTACCTGATAAGTATTCAGTAAGTAATTGGGCTGAAACACAGTGATTAGATAACCCACTACAATTAGTATCAAAGAGCTAATTACAATTGGGATAGCAAAAGGCAAGTAAACTAAATGTAGAGGTTGTCTAATTAACATACCGCTAAATCTTTCCCAAAAAGCTTGCAGTTTACTTTTGGTGTCCAACATTAAAGTTGAGTAAGATTTCCCCGAAGTTGAAATAGCGGTTTTCAGAAGAGATTTTTGCCAGAAATAATCATGACCCATGAGTAAAAAACGCCAGAAAAAATGCGACATTCCCGATGGTGGTGCATGATTAGCTTTAGCTTGTGGATGTTGCCAAATAGTGAAACCTTGCTCAAGTAAGTTATAAGCATGAATCACACAGTTGCCACGATACAAGGGTAAATCTAAGGGAATAGGATGTTTCAGCAAAAAATCTCTGCGAAAAGCAACGTTATTCAAAAAGTATTGAGATGTTTTAGCTAAACTTTTTTTGTGGGAATACTGAGGAAAAATGTAGGTTAAAGCCATTGCTGTACCATAAGGGCCTTTGCCCCTAGAGATGGTTTCTCCAGCTACGATTTGAATGTCATCCCCCTGAGTAAAGGAAGTCAGTATATTTTTTAGCCAATCTTTTTGGTAGATGCAGTCAGAATCGCAGTAAACTACTATTTCCCCTGTGACTAGTTCCGCCCCCAGCATTTTGACTTCGTAATAGCTAGTCTTGACGTTGGTATGGTGAACTTTAATCCAAGGGTACTGTTGACAA
Source organism: Floridaenema aerugineum BLCC-F46 (assembly GCF_041929345.1). Lineage (NCBI taxonomy): Bacteria > Bacillati > Cyanobacteriota > Cyanophyceae > Aerosakkonematales > Aerosakkonemataceae > Floridanema > Floridanema aerugineum. The sequence continues at coordinate 102,533 of NZ_JBHFNQ010000052.1, read as the reverse complement.
AGCTCTTTTAGTAATTCAGGAGGGGTATCGCCACTTTCAAGCAACAAGACTTCGTTGGCTAAATTTGGAGAAACTTCCTGATTTGCCAAGGAGTTCAGAGATTTAGCTAAGTCCTTGGGATTAGCGTTCGCCAAATTTTCGGTTTCGAGGACGAGCGAAAAACTAGGTAAACTCCGCATTAATGGTGTTTGTAAATCTTCCATCAGGTATATTCTCGAGCAGACATAATTAACAATTTCTTATGAATATAATTTATTTTCTGTTGCGTTCCTCCTGGAAAATGGTCACTCTGGCTATTGTCACAGGTTTTCTCAGTGGTGCTAGTAGTGCGGGTTTGATAGCCTTGATTGGGAATGCTGTCAGTAACAATGGTCACTCTTCCTCAGCAGTGCTCCCTTGGGGATTTGTGGGTTTGGTGGTGCTGGTGTTGCTGACGAGTATTTTCTCTCAAGTGGTGTTAATTAAGTTAGCCCTGGATGCAGTATTCCAAATGCAGTTGCAGTTGAGTCGGCAAATCCTCGCTTCGGAGTTGAGTCAGTTGGAAAAGTTAGGAACACCAAGATTGCTGGCAACTTTGACTGAGGATGTGCAGGCAATTTCTCAGGCGGTGTTTAGTTTGCCTTTGATTTGTATTAATTTAGCGATCGTCGGTGGGTGTTTACTTTATATTACTTGGCTGTCGCCACAAGTTTTGCTGATGATTTTGGTGTTGTTAGCGATCGCCATTTCCAGTTCCAATTGGTTTTTCAAAAAGGGCAGACAAATCCTAGCTTTAGCCCGTGAAGAACAGGATATCCTATTTAATAATTTCCGGACAATTTCCGAGGGAATCAAGGAATTAAAGTTAAATTATCAGCGTCGGCAAGATTTTATAGTTGAAGATTTAATAGCTACAGCAGCAAATTTTCGGAGGTATAACTTTCGGGGTTTGTCTCTATTTGCGGTTCATGCTAGTTGGGGTAAATTAATCTTTTTCTTCGCCATTGGTGCGGTTTTGTTTTTCCTACCCAATCTAATTACTATTAACCCGAAAACAGTCACAGTTTATGTTTTGACTTTCACATATTTGATTTCTCCAATGGAAATCATTGTGAATAGATTGCCTTTATTAACTAAAGCAGATGTGGCTTTAAAAAAAATTGAGGTATTAGGTTTAGCTTTGGCTAGTTACGCTGAAGCAGAAGCAGCTACACCTGCATTGGTTAATTCTCCTAACCAAGGTTTAAAACTTGATTGGCATAGTTTAGAATTGCAGGGAGTGACTCATGGTTATGGGAGCGATCGCGAAAATCTAGACTTTACCCTTGGGCCAATCAACCTAAAATTTAAACCCGGAGAAGTGGTATTTCTGATTGGTGGTAATGGTAGCGGTAAATCTACGTTAGCTAAACTAATTACCGGACTTTATATTCCCGAATCTGGCAAAATCTGTTTAGACAATCAACAAATTAATCAACCAAATCGGGAGTGGTATCGTCAGCATTTTTCGGTGGTTTTTTCCGACTTTTATTTGTTCGATCGACTTTTAGGTGTTGCCAAATATAATCTTGATTCCGTCGCCCAAACATATTTGCGTCAACTGCAACTAGACCACAAAGTAACAGTGGAAAATGGTAAACTTTCCACCACCGCACTTTCCCAAGGACAGCGCAAAAGATTAGCATTGCTAACTGCTTATTTAGAAAACAGACCAATTTACCTGTTTGATGAATGGGCATCAGATCAAGACCCAATTTTTAAAGAGTTATTTTACACGCAGTTTTTGCCCAAACTTAGAGATCAAGGTAAATTAGTGTTAGTAATTAGTCACGACGATCAATATTTTGAGGTTGGCGATCGGATTATCAAACTCGACTACGGCAAAGTAATTTATGATAGTGCCTTTACCTGAAATGCTAACCAGATCTAACCAGATCCCCGACAACTTCTGCTTTCGTCGGGGATCTAGATTCAGCTTTACAACAATCCTACTAAATGCAATGGGCCATGACCGCTGATTAACTCAATTAATAAAGCGATCAAACCAAGCATTGCTAACCGTCCATTCCAAACTTCCGCCGAAGGAGTCAAACCCCATTCCCAACGTTCTTGAGGGTACATTTTCACTTTCTTCTTCATTTGGGTGACTTCGGAAAGCATCACTCTGGGAGAGTTGAGAGCACCAACTACCAAATTTGCTAAAGCTTCAATAAATACTGGGTGAGTATTTAAAGCGGGAACTCGACGGAAGTTATGAATACCTGCTTCTTCGGCTATTTCTCGATATTCAATGTCGATTTCTTGCAAGGTTTCAATATGTTCAGAAACAAAGCTAATGGGTACTACTAATAAATTGTTCACACCCTCAGCAGCGAGTTCTTGAATGGCATCTTCTGTGTAAGGTTTGAGCCATTCTACAGGGCCAACCCGACTTTGATATGCTAAGACGTGGGGATTTGGGCGATTTAAGGTTTGCATGATTAAATCTGTGCATTCCTCAATTTCTTTCTGATAAGGATCGCCTGCTTCTTCCACGTAACTAACGGGAACGCCGTGAGCACTAAAGAAAATTGTTACTTCGTCAGGGTTAGAAAATCGGTCAAGTTCCTGAGCGATCAACTGCGCCATTGCTTGTAGATAACCGGGTTGCTCATACCAGGAACGAATTACAGTGTAATTAATTCGGTTTAATGAGGGGTCTTCTTGCCAGAGTTTTTCTAAAAGACGGAAGCTAGAACCGCTGGTGCTGATAGAAAATTGGGGATAAAGCGGTAGGATTACTAGGTTGTCGATGCGATCGCGTTTAATCTTAGCAATCGCTTCCTCAGTGAAAGGATGCCAATAACGCATCCCGATATAAATACCTACAGGTTCTCCTTTTTCCTTTAAGTGTTCTTGTAAAGCTACTGCTTGAGCTTCTGTAACTTGACGTAAAGGAGAACCACCACCGATCGCTAGGTAGTTTTCTTGCGATTTTTTGGAGCGTAAACTAGAAATTAGCCATGCCAAAGGTTTTTGCAACCAAGGAAAAGGCAAGCGAATAATTTCCGGGTCAGAGAATAGGTTAAAAAGAAAAGGTCGGACATCATCGATTTGCTCTGGCCCACCTAAATTAAGTAGTAATACCCCAGTACGCCCCATAACGATTACAAGTTTTCTAATGTTTTCATATTTGTTACCGATTTTAACAATATATCGCTTTAATTGTTTCAGTTAGCAACAATAAATACACAATTTTGCAGGAGTAAGGGTTTTGGCGACTATTCTACGAAACTGGAGTTACCAGTATCAATGGCTTTACGATGCTATTTCCCGCATCTCAGCTTTGAGTGTGGGTGGCGAAGGGCGATTTCGTCAACTTGCTTTACAAGGTCTAAGTATTAACTCACAAACAAAAGTTTTGGATCTCTGTTGTGGTAGTGGTCAAGCTACTCAAGTTTTAGTGCAATATTCCCAAAATGTGATAGGGTTAGATGCTTCTCCTTTATCTTTGCAACGAGCAAAAAATAATGTCCCGGAAGCTGAGTATGTGGAAGCGTTTGCCGAAGAAATGCCTTTTGCAGATAATACTTTTGATGTGGTGCATACCAGTGTGGCAATGCACGAAATGAAACCCGAACAGTTAAGGCAAATTTTACAACAAGTTTATCGAGTATTAAAACCAGGGGGAATTTTTACTTTAGTTGATTTTCATGCTCCCACAAATCCGCTGTTTTGGCCTGCGATATCTATATTTATGTGGTTGTTTGAAACGGAAACTGCTTGGGAATTAATTAATACTGATTTGCTTGGGTTGTTGCGTTATTTTGGTTTTCAGGAGTTGCAGCAACGTTTGTACGCGGGTGGAAGTTTGCAGGTAATTCAAGTTAGGAAATGAACCAAAGCGATCGCACTCCACATCCACAAAAAGCAACACAATGCTAAAATATCAACTAAAGCGACTTCATGGGAAATTATGTAAATTAAGTAAAGGCATATATGCCCAGGAAAATTCGGGAATACAAAGCTGAATTGATTAGATTGGGATTTGTCCAGCGGCGCGGCAAAGGTAGTCATCAAAACTGGAAACATCCGCAACTCCAACTTTTGATTACCATTGCTTTTAAAGACGGTGAGGATACACCCTTATATTTGGAAAAACTATTAAACCAAGCGATTCAAGAGTTAGAAAAAATTGCAGCGGAGGAATCAGAGGAATGAATTACCGCTATACTATATTAATTCAATGGTCAGAAGAGGATCAATTATATTTGGTAACGCTGCCAGAGTTTGCTAAATTGGCGATGCAACCTTGCACTTATGGGAAAACTTATGAAGAAGCGATCGCTAATGCTCAAGAAGCGATCGCCAGCTACCTCGACTATTGCCAAGAAGAAGGTTTAGTCCCTCCAAGTCCAGCAACCGTTGCGGCTTAAATATTTTATGTTTATGGCGCGGTTAAACTTAATCTTCTACAGTTATTTGTGGTACAAAGCCGTTAATATTTGATTGGTCAGCCATGAGAATCGCTAGATAAAAAGATTTGTTTTTACGGTTTTCTTTGAGTTCTAGAAGCAGCGACTTTTGCTTCTAATACTTGAATTCGTTCCTTTAATTCTATTACCAAAGTAGATAATCTTTGAAATAGGGGATCGGATGATAAAGTAGATGTGCTACCCCGATAGGGAACTGTTGCAGAAGTAGGCGGACGAACAGGAGTGCTTAAATTAGGTCTGGATAAAGTTCTACCTTGGGATTGGTTTAATTGTGATTCTATGCGACTAAGTTGCGATCGCAGTTGCAGATTTTCTGCTTCTAATCTAGCAAGACGAGACTCTAGACCTACCGATACTTGAGCTTTTACTTGAACAGGTATAATTACCAATGCGAAAATCATAATTAAGCAAAGTAAGCGAAATTTGTGTATCATTTAATTTGCTCCTAGCAATCAAATAACTTTCTTCTATTCTAAGAAATTCACATGACAAGATCTGAGCAGCTTAATCGTTTTGACCGTCAGCTATGGAATCGATTTATCGCGATCGCACAGCCTTATTGGTATCCTACTTCCGGTAGAATTAGCGCCACTTTTTTGATTCTGCTAGCACTTTTGTTAGTATTTCTCGCAGCACTTTTGTTCGTTGCAGTAGCCGTTGTTAGCTTAGGTAGTCAGTATTTATTTCCTGAATTTTTTAATAGCATCGCCCCCGGTTTAGCCCAAAATATTACTAAGCTGATCAATTCTCCAGCAATTTTCGTGATTATCGCTGTATTGATAACACCAGTTATTATTTTCTTCATCTATCGGCGGAATTTAATTTCGCGTTGGCAACCTTGGGCTTTATTATCTGTTCTGCTGTTACTCTCGCTTTCAGTCAGCGGTTTAAATGTAGTTATTAGCTATGTAGGGAGATTTTTCCAAACGGCTTTAGCGCAAAAAGATGCGCCTACTTATTGGCGATTTTTGTTTGTTTATGCCAGTGTTTTTGTAGTTGGTACACCGATAGTTGTTTATTATGGCTATGTGCGAGAAAAACTAGGTGTTAATTGGCGAGATTGGCTGACAAATCGATTTTTAGATGATTACTTTGGCGATCGCACTTATTATGACATCAACAATAACAGTAAAATTGACAACCCTGACCAAAGAATTTCCGAAGACATTCGCTCATTTACTCGCACTTCCCTTACGTTCTTACTAATCATTCTCGGTTCAATCATTGATTTGATTGCTTTTACAGGTGTCCTCTGGACAATTTCTGTACCTTTAGTGTTGGTATTAATTTTATACGCTACCTTTGGGACAATTACTACCATTTTAATTGGCAGACGTTTGATTGGGATTAACTTTAATCAACTCCGCCGAGAAGCAGACTTTCGTTATGGTTTAGTTCACGTCCGGGATAACGCCGAATCAATTGCATTCTATCGAGGTGAAGCTCAAGAATCTGCTTCTGTAAAACAGAGGTTTGTTGAAGTTTTGCGAAATTTTAATATTTTGATTGGCTGGCAACGAAACTTGGATTTTTTTACCACTGGTTACAATTATTTTGTAATTATTGTACCTTCTTTAGTTGTTGCTCCCAGATACTTTGCTGGTGAAATAGATTTCGGTGCAATTGCTCAAGCAGGTCTTGCTTTTGGTCAGGTTTTATCAGCTTTATCTGTGATAGTTACTCAGTTTGAATCATTGAGTGCTTTTGCTGCTGGTGTGAATCGTTTAGGTGAATTTGAAGACGCAATGATTACAAATGCAAAAGAACGTCCCGAAGGCGCAACTACAATTGATATGACAATTGATTCTCACTTAGCTTTAGAACACGTTACTTTGGAAACTCCAAACTATCAGAAAACATTGGTAAAAGATTTGTCTTTAGATGTTGAACCGGGTGAGGGTTTATTAATTATGGGACGCAGTGGTGCGGGGAAAAGTTCTTTACTGCGAGCAATTGCTGGTTTATGGAACTCTGGTACAGGAAAATTGGTACGTCCAAAACTGGAAGAGATGCTATTTTTACCCCAACGTCCTTACATGATTCTTGGTACTTTGCGCGATCAATTGTTGTATCCTTTTACTAGTCGAGAGATTAGCGAAAATAAACTGCGGGAAGTGTTAGTTCAAGTTAATCTTGCTGACTTACCGGAAAGAGTTGGTGGATTTGATGCTGAATTAGATTGGTCAACTGTTCTTTCATTAGGAGAACAACAGCGTTTAGCTTTCGCTAGGTTGTTATTAACTGCACCTCGTTATGCAATTTTAGATGAAGCTACTAGTGCTTTAGATTTGAAAAATGAGGCTGAACTTTACGAACAAATACGCACTGGTAAAACGACATTTGTTAGCGTAGGACATCGCGCCAGTTTGTTAGCTTTTCACCAAAAAGTTTTAGAAATTGATGGTGCGTCAGGTTGGCGAATTCTCTCAGCAGAAGAGTACGCTGCTCAAGAGAGTTAATTAGTTTGATTGAGTGTTAAGATTGGAGCGATCGCTATTTCTCTGTGAAGTGCGATCGCTCTTTCCAGATTCATCTGTACTGCCAGTCAAAAATCCCATGACTCAAGAACTAATAGATTTAAGAAAAAGTATCCTTGAGGGACGTTACGCAGATGCTTTGGCAATTGTTGATCAATTAGAGGGAATGAGCAAGCAAGCAATTCTGCGAAATCTTCAATCATATCTCAAAATTCTGTTGATTCATTTAATTAAAAATCAAGTCGAACAACGATTAACTAATTCTTGGGCTAATTCAATTCGTAACTCAATCAGAGAAATTAAAAAATTAAACCTCCAAGACAACAAAACCTCTTATTATATTAAACTAGATGAGTGGGAATCGACGCTAGAAGAAGAATTTGAAGAAGCTATTCGTGAAACTAGTTTAGAAGCATTTAACGGCATTTACAATGAATTTGAATTTACTGAAATGGTGGACAAAGCACAAGTAATCGAAATTGCACAAAGATTATTAGCTTTGACTTATTCTTACTCAGTTAAGGAATTACCTGCTATTGTAGCAGAGAATTTAACTCAACTTTCAGGTGGTGAAGATTGGAAAGCAGGAAGGAGATAATTAATATTGTGAACCAAGAAAAAACTAATTTCAGAGAACAAGCAGTTAACAAATTTATTGAGTTTGTTTTGTCCAGATTTATAGAGGCAGAACGTCTACAAGTTCGGATTAAATGTAATCTCAAACAATTAAGGCGTGGTGAACTAGATGCACTCACTATTCAAATGTCTAATTTTCTCATGCAACCCAATTTGAGAGTGGCAGAATTTCAGTTGGATATCGGTACTTCTGCTGTGGATATGCAAAAAATAATTCGCCGCAAAATTGAGTTGTTACATCCCTCAGAAGGGAAGCTAAAAATTGCTGTTTCTCAAGAGCAATTGACTGCGGTACTTAATAGCGAATTGACCAATTTATTTAACGATAAACAACAAGTATACAAATTTAAAAATGTTAATTGCGATTTAACAACAGCAGGCGCGATCGCATTTCATTTCAACTGGATTAATGCAGAAAAAATCGAGTCTGTAACTTGTATTACTACACCCCAAATAGAGCAAAATAATAATGCAATTGTGCTGATTAAACAAAATTTTGTTAATCAAGAACCACCTACAGAATTTGTGAATCAAGCGATCGCACAAGTAAGTAATATTTTAAGCTTAAACGATCTTGCTAATCGTGGTACAACCTTTAATATTGAAAAAATAGAGATTGTAGCAGGTAAAGTCACAGTAGAAGCTAACGCCAACATCGATCAATTTCCATCTCCATAAAGTACGTTAAAGTACGTTGTTGCGCTTCAGCGCTCTTATTAGCGCTAAAGCGCAACAACGTACCTATTATCGATATCTTTTAAGGGTTAATAATTCTGTGCATATCCAAAACTGGCGGCGCAATTTCCGTTTGAGTTAGCATATCGTGAATTTGTCCGCGATGATGAGTTTGATGATTAAAAAAGTGAGTAATCAACAACTCAACCGGATCTTCATACAATTTACCCTGATTATTTACATATTTAATCGTACCTTTGATAAACTCCTGGGTTAAATTAGCAACAAAATTTTCTATACGTTGATCTTCTAATGTTCTTGCTGCACTTAATTCGGCAAAATCTTCATATAAAATTGCATTCAGTCCAGCAGAAGGAGTTTCTTTTCCAGCAAAGCGCGTTAACCAAATGCGATCGCCCACCATAATATGATTCAGCGTACCATGAATGCTTTTGAAAAATGCAGGTCTGACTCGCTTACGATCAGCATCCGAAAGCAACGCACAAGTATCGTAGATGCGGCGATTCGCCAAAGTATTGTAACGCGCCAGCATTTGGAAGTGTTTTTGTAACATATTGTTTTTTAGTAAAAAAATACACAGGATTTATTTAAGAAGTCTATTAAAATTCCCTAAATTAATAAATGCCTATTGACTGTCAAAATACTTTACTTGTATCATACGTAAAAATACGGTGTGATCTAGGCTACAGAAAAGGTTAAGCTGTTATTAACAAAGCGGTTGGTAAACATATCAACCGCCTAAAAAAGGATGTTCGACAATGATACATTGGTTGACAACATTATCTGTATGCACTGTATATTTGTATAATTTGCTACTGGGAAATAATCAATTACTATTAACCCAAGGAGTAAATTTTTACTTGCAGCAACTCAACGCACTACCAGCGATCGAAAACATCAGTAGTGCAGATTTTTTTTTCAAAGATAGCAAATTAGAAAAATTTCAGCGGTTTTCGGAAGTCGTGAGAGACACAGATAAATTAGAAGGGTTATTCACCCTTTATCGCAGTTTAGAAGACGATCAAATTTACTTAGAAATTCAGCCAGAACAGCTAAACAAAAACTATTTAGGTACAGTAACATTAGAATCAGGAATTGGCGAAAGTGGGATTTATAGCGGACTTGCTTTGCAAGACTTTCTTTTCTACTTCCGTCGCGTCAATAACAGCATACATTTTGTAATTCGTAATGTCAATTTCCGCGCCACTTCCGAAAAACCAGAACAAAAAGCATTAAATCGTTCATTTAGCGACTCAGTGCTTTATGCAGTTCCCATTGTGAGCATTTCTTCCCATAGAAAAGCTATTTTAATTAATTTGGGTGACTTGTTAATGCAAGATTTTGCTGGATTAACTCCCCTATTAAAAAATTCCTTATTCGCCGATTATCAATTGGCAGAAAATAAATCATATTTCGGTGCAGTTAATAGCTTTGCTGAAAATATCGAAATCAATTCAGTTTATAATTTTTCAGCTAATCAAGGAGCAAATTTAATTACTTTACCGGATAGTCGATCGCTAACTCTCAAAGTACATTATAGTTTTTCCCAATTACCAGAAAATAACGGTTATATTCCTCGAATTGCTGACGAGAGAGTGGGATATTTTATCACGGCATATCAAGATTTATCAAATTATAATAGCTCCGAATCTTTTGTACGTTATATTAACCGTTGGCATTTGGAACCATCTGTTACTGATGCGCCTTTGTCTGCACCGAAAAAACCGATCGTATTTTGGATTGAAAACGCCGTACCTTTAGAATATCGAGACGCTATCCGCGAAGGCGTTTTAATGTGGAATAAAGCATTTGAAAAAGCTGGTTTTCTCAATGCGATTCAAGTGCAACAAATGCCAGATGATGCTGATTGGCATCCCGCAGATGTGCGTTACAATACGATTCGCTGGTTTAATTCGATCGATGCTTTTTTTGCTAAAGCACCAACCAGAGTCAACCCTTTAACAGGCGAAATATTAGATGCAGATATTATCGTAGATGCCAATATGGTGCGTTCTTTACAACCAGAATATCGCACCTTAATAGAAGGAAGTTCAAATAATCAAAATTCCTGTAACCTGACGAATTATAACACTCAATTAATCGAAGACGATCGTTGTTACGGAATCGAATCTTCTTTACAAGCAGCTATTGGCGCAACAGCACTTTCAATGTTGCAAAATTCGGCGTTAGATAACGAAAAAATGCAGGAATATGTGCATCAATATTTACGTTCTTTAATTGCTCATGAAGTAGGTCACGCTTTAGGTTTGCGGCACAACTTTCATGGTAGCACAATGTTATCGCCTCAAGAATTAAATAATATTGAAATAACTCATTCTAAAGGTTTAGTTAGTTCAGTAATGGATTATTTACCTGTGAATTTAGCACCCCAAGGAATCGCGCAAGGTGATTATTTTCCGGCTACAATTGGCCCTTATGATGAATGGGCAATTATGTATGGTTATAAACCGAGTAATTTTGAGTCTATTGGGGCAATTATTCCCGAAGCTGAAAAACCATTTTTAGAGCAAATAGTTGGGAGTTCGCAGCAACCAGAATTAGCTTATGCTACTGATGAAGATATCTGGGATATTAATCCTAATGCTAATGTCTGGGATATGAGTAATGATGTATTGGTTTATTCTCAATGGCAAATGGATAATGCTCGTTTGATGTGGCAGAAACTTGATAAAAAGTATCCCATAAAAGGAGAAAGTTACAGTCAGTTACGGACGGTTTTTGACAAAATATTAATGTACTATTTCCGCAATGCTAATTTAATAGTAGATTACATTGGTGGGCAAACTTTTAGACGCAATTATGCTTTAGATGTAAATAACTGGGCTTTTGTCCCCACAAATTTGGCAAAACAACGTCAAGCTTTAGCTACTTTAAATGAGTATATATTTGCGGAAGATGCGTTTGAATTTTCGCCGCAGTTACTCAATCAATTAGCGCCTTCTCGCTGGAATCATTGGGGAAATCCTGTACCTATATCCCGTCTTGATTATCCGATTCACGATCGCATCTTGCGCGTGCAAAGTACAATTTTGCGATCGCTCTTAGATGGCGATCGTCTACATCGTTTACTAGACATTGAACTAAAAACTTTACCAGGGGAAGCATTAACAATTCCCGAATTATTTGACACCTTACAAAACAGCATTTGGACAGAAATTTTAGGGAAAGAAGAACTAATATCAATTTCCAGTATTCGCCGTTCCTTGCAAAGAGAACATTTAGACATTTTGCTAGAAATGGTGTTAAGAAAAACAGAAGTTCCTGAAGATGGACGGACACTCGCTTGGTACGAATTAAGACAATTACAAAAAGCGCTTTCCGCCAAGTTGAAAAAATTAGGGGAACAGCTGGATATTTATACTGTTGCTCACTTGGAGGAAGTAAGCGATCGCATTACTAAAACCTTAAATGCTTCTTTGGTATCTCGGTAGTATAATAAAGTAACCTGGGCTGATAAAGGATGACAAGATATTGTAGAGTTTTTCAATGAAGCCAATGTGCTTGACTTTAATAACGTCCTCTAAAAAATGGAAGCGCAACCAAAAGAAATTCGGATTTACTTGACTTCAGATAATAAAAGCCCTTTTTCAGAATGGCGTGATGCGTTACGAGATAGTAAAACAGAAGCTAAAATTGGGGCAAAACTCAACCGAGTTAGACTCGGAAATTTAGGAGATTATCGTTCAGTTGGAGAAGGAGTTTGTGAGTTAAGAATTGATTATGGGCCGGGATATTGAATATACTTTGGACAAATAGGGACAACGATAGTACTGCTACTATGTGGCAAAGACAAAAGTACTCAGGAACAAGATATTCGTAAGGCGCAGGAATACTGGGTAGATTATAGGAGTAGAGACGATGATCGCCATTTCTAGAAACGCAACTTTAGTCACCCGCAATCGTCAGGATTTTGAAAAAGTCCCTGGTTTAGCTTTTGAAGATTGGACAGTAGAATAATTTTAAACATCGATCGCACTCCACAAGCTAAAGTAAAAAATAACCAGATTTGTTTGAGGTTAGCGAAAATGGGTAAAGGAAGATTAGAAGCTTTCAGCGATGGAGTGCTCGCCATTATTATTACCATTATGGTACTGGAATTGAAAATTCCTCATGAAGCTGATTTAGCTGCATTGCGTCCGCTAATTCCAGTATTTTTGAGCTACGTACTTAGTTTTATTTATCTTGGTATCTATTGGAACAATCACCATCACTTGTTACAGGCAGTTCGACAAGTTAATGGTAGAGTTTTGTGGGCTAATTTGCATCTGCTATTTTGGTTGTCACTTATTCCTTTTGTTACTGGATGGACAGGCGAGAATCATTTAGCTGCTTTGCCAGTCGCCTCTTATGGCATTGTACTTTTTTGTGCTGCGATCGCTTACTACATTTTGACTCTGACGTTGATTGCCCATCACGGTAAAGATTCTACTTTAGCAATGGCAATTGGGAATGATTTTAAAGGCAAAATATCAGTAGTGATTTATGCTTTGGGAATTGCACTTTCTTTTGTCAACACATGGTTGGCTTTTTTGTTGTATATTTTAGTTGCCATTATGTGGCTGATTCCCGATCGCCGCATTGAAAAAATCCTGACTTCTTAAAAAATATCGCGCTAAATCTTCAAAGAAACAACACCAAAAGCAAAGGGTAAAAGGTTAAAGGTTAACAACAACAGAGTTTGAGTTTTGAGTTCTGAATCTAAGGACTTTTCCTGCCCCTCTGACCGATAATTTTAGATTTTAGATTTTAGATTTTGAATTTTTTTTTGGTACAAGCCCCGTCTTTCAAGACGGAATAAATCTAAAATCCCAAATATGAAATTTTCTTTTCTCCGCCCTTAAGTGCCCAGTCAATCTAAAATCTAAAATCGCAAATCTAAAATCGGTTGACCCTCTTGCCCTTTTCCCCCTTATGCTTCTCTTAAAGCTTTACGGGCTGCTGAAGAGAATAAAATTATCCATAAACCATCAAAAATTAGGTTAATCCCTAACAGTAACCCAACTGCCCAAGCTGAGTTTTCCGGCCATTGATGCCAAATCAAAATGCCGAGAATAATTCCTAAAACCCCGCTCAAAAGCACCCAATCCCAATGACGTGCTGGACGCAATTCAAAGGCTAAAATTACTTGGAAAATACTGGAAACTAAAATCGAAATTCCCACTACTAAAGTTAAGGCTATTAAACTTGGTAGAGGATTGAACATAATCAACAAACCACCCACAGAATAGACCAGACCACCGAGAAATTTTAGCCAAAAATTGCCGCGAATATTAGTTTGAAAAGAGTAAACTATCTGAAAAATTCCGTTAAGTAACAATAACAGTCCCAAGAAAAGAGTTGCTGCTACAGTAGCGAAAAATGGACGAGCGATCGCAATTCCACCCAGAATAATTAAGAAAATACCTAAAGCGATCGCCAAACCCAAGGCAGCTTTCACACCGCGATCGATTTCCCCAGTTGTATCATTTGTCATATTTTTACACCTTGATTCCTCATAGTAGATAAACAGAGATTATCTTACAATTCTTGCTTTTGAACAAGAGGTCAACTAACCAAAATCAACCTAACTTTTTACACAAAACTTAATTAAATAGTGAAGCCGAAAAAATAAAATAAAGATGAAATTTGCCGGAGAGTGTGCCAAAGGAACTAAGAAGTGGCAATTACTCAACAGAGAGATTTTTGCAATCTCCTGGCAAACTCTTGCAAAGCTGTATCAGAATCTACTAAAAAGCTATTGTAAATGAGTTATGGTCATTCCATGACATAATGCAATTCAGGCTACATCATTAATCATGCGCCTAGAGCAGTTACAGGCATTTTTGGCGATCGCAGAAACGGGCAGTTTTCAGCAAGCAGCACGAAAATGTAACGTTACCCAATCTACCATCAGTCGGCAGATCCAATCCTTAGAAGCAGACTTAGGTTTATCCCTGTTTCACAGGAGTACACAAGCGAAGCTAACATTAGGCGGGGAAAAACTATTACCTCACGCCAAAAAAATTTGTCAGGAATGGCAAAGTGCTACCCAAGAATTAGCAGAATTATTAACAGGAAAGCAGCCAGAACTTTGTGTGGCAGCTATTCCTTCAATTTGTGCTTACAACTTACCGCCTGTTTTGCATAAATTTTGCCAAGACTACCCAGCGGTACAATTGCGAGTAACTTCTCTAGGAAGCGATCGCGCATTGAAAGTACTAAAAGATGGTTTAGTAGATGTGGCTATTGTGATGAATAATCGCTTCTTAACTGCTAGCCCTGAATTAATTGTAGATGCACTTTACACCGAACCAATTGAAGTATTAATGGCAGCAGATCATCCTTTAGCCCAATACGAAGAAATACCTTGGACAGAAATTACTAATTACCCACAAATAGTGTTTAAAATTGGCTATGGAATGCAACGCTTAATTCAAGATCACTTTCAGCGTTTAGGTGCTAACTTAAATGCAGTTTTAGAATTAAATACTTTGGATGCTTTTCGCGGAATGGTACGCCAAGGAAACGCGATCGCCCTATTGCCAAAAACCGCCCTTTTTGATGCTCACTACGATCCCACATTAGCAGTTAGACCCACCAGCGAACCAACATTAAACCGCCAAGTAGTTTTAGTCACAACTTGCGATCGATTACAAATACCCCCAATTGCCCATTTCCGCAGTTTAGTTCACAAAATAATAGGCATAGACTCAGCTAATACAATGACAGGGGTAGCTTCTCCAAACAGCAAAAATACCTTGTCTCATGCGATCGCCATCTAACCTCAAAAAACAAAAAATTCTCTGATTCAAAGTAATATATAATTTTAAGTCATGGTTCATCAGTCAAAACTTAAACAAATGACCAATGACCAATAACCAATGACGAAAAACAATTATGAGTAAAGCTTTTAGAGAACTGTTAAAAAAAGTAGGAAGCGGTAATCATACCGGAGAAAATTTAACACGCTCCGAAGCAGCCGCCGCCACAAAAATGATGCTGTTAGCCGAAGCAACACCCGCACAAATTGGCGCATTTATGATCGCCCACCGCATCAAGCGCCCCACAGGAGAAGAATTAGCGGGAATGTTGGATGCTTACTACGAATTGGGGCCAAAATTACAACCGAAAAAAAGCAGCAATTCCCCAGTGATAGTAATGGGAATACCTTATGATGGGCGATCGCGCACTGCACCAATCAACCCAATCACCGCCTTAATTTTAACATCTGCCGGAGTGCCAGTGATTATGCACGGAGGCGATCGAATGCCCACCAAAGAAGGCATACCTTTAATCGAAATTTGGCAAGGTTTAGGAATAGATTGGACAAAACTTTCCCTAACAGAAACTCAGCAAATATTTGAAAGTACCGGATTAGGATTTATTTACCTCCCAAATCATTTTACCCTCGGCGCAGGATTAGTTCCCTATCGCGATCAAATCGGCAAACGCCCGCCTTTTGCCACAATGGAATTAATCTGGTGTCCTTATGCTGGAGATGCACATATTATCTCAGGTTTTGTCCATCCGCCCACCGAAAATATGTTTCGTGGCGCTTTAGAAACTAGAGGATTTCCCTATTATTTAACTACAATTAAAGGCTTAGAAGGCAGTTGTGATTTACCACGCGAGCGCACCGCAATTATCGGCATAATTAAACAAAATACCGAATTACAACGCCTACATTTATCTCACAACGACTACGGTTTTAGTAACATTAACCCGCCCCTTCCCCCCACCACTAACGAATTAATTACTCAAATAGAATCAGTATTAAAAGGTGAACCATCCGAAATCATGCAATCTGCCATTTGGAATGGTGCTTTTTACCTTTGGCATTGCGGTATTTGCCCAACAATGGAAGCAGGAATTGCCGTTACAAAAGAGATTATTAATAACAACAATGCTGCTCAAAAATTAGAGGAAATTCGAGGTGCGATCGCAGCTTTGCAACTAGCCTATAAAACCTGAAAAATCTTTTAATTTTCAATTTCAATAAATGTCAACTCTACCCCCATTTTATGACGATGAAAACGAATTTCAACCTTGGTTACAGAAAAGATTTGCTGTTAATACCTCAGCTTCATGGGCTAAAATTATCCTACTTTACTCTGGCAATGAAACTCATGGATTTGAAATGTTTTTTGATTTATTGTCATAATTTTTGCAGGAACGCCACCATTTAGCGTCAAAAATTCCCAAAGGTTCTGCTTATTAGAAATTAAATTATTCAGCTTCAGGGGGTATTTTACATTGGATATTTCAGCATTAATTTTAGCAGGTGGTCGCAGTACTAGAATGGGTGAAGATAAAGCACTCATACCTTGGGATGGCATACCTTTATTAACTAGAGTTTCCCAAGTTGCAACTCAATGCTGTGAGCAAGTTTATATTCTCACACCTTGGGCGGAAAAATACCAGAAAATTGTCCCCGAAAAATGTCAATTTATTACAGAAACTCACCCCGGACAAGGGCCATTATTAGGGTTAGCTGAAGGACTGGAGAAAATCTCCTCAGAATGGGTATTACTCTTAGGTTGCGACTTACCTTTACTACAATCTAAAATCCTGCAAAATTGGATGGAAAATTTAACACAAATTCCTGATGAAATTTTAGCTGTAGTACCCCATCAACAAGCAAGATGGGAACCTTTGTGCGCCTTTTATCGCCGTTCCGCCTTACCAAATTTACAGGAGTTTATTCAACAAGGTGGGAACTCATTTCAAAAATGGTTAGCACAGACAAAAGTGGCAACTATTCCTGTTAGTCAAGCTTGCCAAGAAATGTTGTGGAATTGCAACACACCGATCGACCTAGAAAAAAACACTAAGTTTTAGTTTCAAACAATCACCGAATCTTTAAATAATTCATTTACATAACGACGCACTTCTAAAATGCCGTTATTTTGATCTACCATCACCACAGTCGGATAGTAATTTTTCAATTCTTCCTCAGTAAATTGGGCGTAAGTCATAATAATTAATCGATCGCCCTTCACACCCAATCTAGCCGCTGCACCATTTAATTCGATCGCCCCAGAATTAGCTGGCGCAGTAATGGCATAAGTAATAAACCTTTCCCCATTAGCAATATTAACCACCTGCACCTGTTCATAAGGCAATATTCCAGCAGCATCTAATAAAGTTTTATCGATACTAATGCTACCCATGTAATTAATATTTGCATCTGTAAGAGTGCAATTATGAATTTTGGCTAAAAGAAGCGATCGCTGCATCGATTTAGATTATCTCATTGGTCATTGGTTGTTGGTCATTGGTTATTGGTCATTGGTTATTGGTTATTATTCCTGTAGGACAGGCATCTTCCCTGTCATTCCCAATCGCCAAATCCCCAATCCCCAATGACCATTTTAGTTACTTATAGGCTTTGACGCACTCTTCAACTAGAGGCATTACTTTGTCAACATCTTGCCAACCCAAGATTTTAACTTCTTTCTTTTCCAGATTTTTGTACGATTGGAAAAACTCA
This sequence comes from Floridaenema aerugineum BLCC-F46, assembly GCF_041929345.1. NCBI lineage: Bacteria > Bacillati > Cyanobacteriota > Cyanophyceae > Aerosakkonematales > Aerosakkonemataceae > Floridanema > Floridanema aerugineum. Next base: position 84,780 of record NZ_JBHFNQ010000052.1, on the reverse strand, counting down.
GCAATCTCATCCAAACGGTGTTGTTGAATGTCTTTGAGAGATTTTACATTAGCGTAACGCGGATCTTTGTCTGGTACGCAGAGAATTTTCTCATCGCGATCGCCACCATCGACCATTTCTAACATCCCGATCGGTCGCGCCGCAATCACACAACCCGGAAAAGTCGGCTGATCCATAATTACCATACCATCAAGCGGGTCGCCATCATCAGCCAAAGTATTGGGCACGAAACCATAATCGTAGGGATACTGAACAGAAGAATACAACACTCTGTCCAAAGCAAACGCTTGCATATCCTTGTCGAACTCGTACTTATTCTTACTTCCTGCTGGAATTTCAATCAAAACGTTAATCAAACCTAATTTCGGTTGGGCGGGTATGAGCGATAAGTCCACTGTGTAAAGTCCTCTAAACTAAAGCAATTACGGGAAGAGGTTTAGAGACATTTCATGAAACGTCTCGTTCCTAAATCATAGATTTCACCTCCCCCGTGTAGCATTTTAGGGGAATACCGACACCAGATATCATCTTCGGTGAATTCCCCAAAATTTAATCATTAACAGGTTTACTCACGGGGGCATCTCTGATATCATTCCCTCTGGTTAGGTAGTGGATATGTAATTTGCTGCAAAACTTCTACACTGTCTGAAGAGTAGTGTGCAATTACAAAGAAAGGTAAAGTCAGGGTGATTAAAGCAATGACTGTTCCCACAATATCTGCCAACCGTTGAGGCGGTCGTTCAGGGGAAGGAGCAGGGTCACTAGAGTTCATAAAGTAGTAAGTGAACTGAGTTTATTGGTCAATTCAGCAGAAAGAATAAGAAAAAAGCTTGAGGAATATTATTCCCCATTTACATTTTACCTAATCTTCACAATCAGGTTGTCTCTTAGAAAACAATCTACACCTAAATCCTTCTTAAGATTTACTTTAGATAGCTCTCAAATTCCCTAAATATTACACTTCTGGCAGAAGCCTTCCGATATTAGATTTCCAATTTCAGACTTGGGGTAGAGACGTTGTATACAACGTCTCTACAAAATTTAACTTGGGGTAGAGACGTTGTATACAACGTCTCTACAAACTTTATTTCTAGGTGTTTATACTCAACAGAATCTAGCGACTTGAGTAAGCCGTCAAAGGTTCCTTGATAAATCGAATGTAAAAATGTTTAAAGGTAGATTTCAGGACACGAGGTAAGCCAAAATCGATCGGCATCATGCGATCGGGCAACCTCCAATCTAGCACCTTTAAATCCTGGGGTTGCAACAGGGGAAAATCGATCGCTGCTAAATTAGAACACAGACCCAACCGCATAGAAGCGGCAACTGTAGGCACAAGCAAAGGATCGACATTGACAATTTCTGCGATCGCCCGATCCAAAGCAAAAACATCAGCCGATGCCGCTAAAACCCCCAACTGACGAGGTTCCCCACCACTAGGGCCATTACCCTCATGACCGATAATACCATCTAAAATCGTTAATTTAGGATTAATAGTTCTGGCAGTTTCTACCAACATTTGCCCAAATCTAGCACTATCCTTGCCAGCTTCCGTATGCCACCAAGCCTTCATTTTTCCCGGTACACAACCGAACAAATTTTTCACTCCCATAGTCATAGTTAACTGCACATGAGATTTTAACTTAGGCAAGTTAATTACCACATCTGCATTCATAGCTTCGGGAGAAAGTAACAAGTGATTAAACTGTTCGCTAACAGTTTGGTAACGCTTGCCACTAAAATCAGTAATTGGCACATTTAGTTCTTCAATTAATGGCAAATAACCATTAGCTTTCGCCACTCCCAAAGCACTACCAAAAGCCGGACTATCACCTAAAAAAGGTTCGCCTCCAGCTTCGCGTACCATTTGGACAACACAATAAACTATTTCGGGACGAGTCACACATTCTTTAGTTGGACGAGAACCTGTGAGTAAATTAGGTTTAAGCAAAACGCGATCGCCCTTCTTAACAAAACTCCTCATTCCTCCTAAAGGTTCTAACAAAGTTTCTAACGACTCCCGCAAATTTTTTAACTCGTAAGAATTAGCCTTAATTAAACTTACAGTTGGTTGCATAATCACTCCAAAGAAAGGCGAGGGGACTGTGGACTGGGGACTGGGGACTGGGGACTGGGGACTGGGGATGAGGAAAAGTTCATTAAAAGGACTTACGCATTAGCACTAAATATGGTGGAATGGTGCGTTAGTACAGATAGTTAAAGTTTCCCAGTCCCTAGTGGAATGGTGCGTTACGTTATCACTAACGCACCCTACAAATATTTTCCCAGTCCCCAGTCCCCAATCCCCAATCCCTGCATTTTAACGTGCTCCTCTGTTGAGTGCAGTTACTCGTTCGCTATTGGCAAAAATGCCTTCTCCTTCAAGTTGAGATAGAGGTGGTTTAATTTCCACTTTCATAATTTGGGAAGTACTAATCACAACTGTTTGATCGCGCAAATGGAAAGTTAACCAAGGTTTAGCTAACAAACCTTCTAATTGTTGTTGAAATTCTTGAGGTGATATAGGTAATTTGAAAGATTCGGAATGACCATCTCGAAACAGAAAATTTACTTGTATAGAACTATCCTGACTGTGCATTTTTCAACTCTCCTACTACGTCTAAACTGGGACATTTGGGTGAGGGAAAGGAACAGGGAACAGGGAACAGAATTGGCTATCTCTTACTTACGGTGATAGTAAAATTGATTAATCTCTGAAAGGCTTAATGTGTAAGTAATCCCAGTCCCTAGTCCCTAGTCCCCAGTCCCCAGTTCCCAGAACTTTTAATCAGAATTGTTAGAGGGCATAGCACTCATTTTCTCTAAATCTAATACTTGCGCTAACTCTTCTGAATTCATTAAACCTCGTTCTAAGACGATTTGGCGCAAAGATTTACCTGTTTCTAAAGATTCTTTAGCGACAGCAGCGGCGTTGAGATAACCAATGTGGGTATTTAAAGCGGTGACTAATGCTAAACTGCCTTCAGCGAATGCGAGACATCGATCGCTATTTGCCGTAATCCCCACTAAACATTGTTGCGTCAACGCTGAAATCGCATTACCCAAAATCTCGATGCTGTGAATCAAATCGTAGGCAATTAACGGCATCATCACATTTAATTCTAATTGTCCAGCTTGGGCAGCAAAAGCGATCGCAGTATCATAACCCATCACCTGAAAACAAACCATCGAAATCATTTCCGCCATCACCGGATTATATTTCCCCGGCATAATTGAAGAACCCGGTTGTACAGGCGGTAATTGAATTTCTTTAAAACCCGTTTTTGGCCCCGAATCCATTAACCTTAAATCAGAGGAAATTTTCACCAAATCTTGCGCCAAATTCCGCAACGCCCCAGAAACATTAACGAAAGGTGCCATACTCTGCATTGCTGCCATTAAGTGTGGCGCAGTCCGTAACGGAATGTCAATCAATTCTGAGAGAATTTCTGCTACTCGAAAGCGATATTGGGGATGAGTATTTAATCCCGTACCTGCTGCACTTCCGCCTAAGCCGAGTAAAGCTAAATCTCCTGAAGCAGTTTCGATGCGAACTAAATGATCTGTGAGAATTTGTGCCCAAGCACGGAAATTTTCCCCCAAACGTACCGGAACCGCATCTTGCAGGTGAGTTCTGCCAGATTTTACTATATCTTGGAATTGTTCGGCTTTGGTGTCTAATGCGGCGATCGCATCCGACAAAGCGGGAAACAGGGTTTTTTCCAACGCCAAAAGTCCGCCAATTCTAATTGCCGTCGGAATCACATCATTGGTAGATTGACCGTAATTAACATGATCGTTAGGACTAATGCGTTTGTAATTACCCTTTTCGTCGCCCAAAAGTTCTAACGCTCGATTTGCCAGCACTTCGTTAATATTCATGTGATGGGAAGTACCCGCACCAGCTTGGTAAACATCCACCACAAACTGATCGCGTAATTTCCCCGCCAGAATTTCATCAGCAGCTTGCACGATCGCTTGACTAATTTCCTTAGATATGCAACCGAGTTCGCCATTTGCGATCGCCGTTGCCTTCTTGATCAGCACCCCAGCATCCACATAAGTCGCTAAAGGTTTAATCCCACTAATCGGAAAATTTTCCGTCGCCCGGAGAGTTTGAATTCCATAGTAAGCATCTGCCGGAATTTGCCGTTCCCCCATAGAATCCTTTTCTATGCGGTAAGCTGCATTGTCTATTTCTATCATCTTTGTTCAGCTGTGAGTCTGCTCATTCAATTTTGCTGTAATTTTTCCACTTCTAACTTAAAACTTGTCTCCCCCCATCCCCCCACCTCCCCATCTCCCCACATCCTGTGCTCCCCTGCCCCTCTGCAGAGAGTGTCCGTGAGATATCCGAGTTAAATCAAGGATAAAGCCGGAAAATTCTCTTCAGTATCATTTGGTTTTTCTTTGTTTGGTTGTTGATTCCTTAGCAGTTTTTGGGCATTCTAAAAAAAAGAGACAAATATGTCCGAAGAGTGATGACAAGTTTTATGAGCCAAACAACTAAACTAGAAGCCCAATTCTTTTTGCAACATGGATTACGTTTAAGTGAGAAAAGAAACTATGAAGAAGCACTGATGAGCTTTGATACTGCCTTAAACATCGATCCTGACTATCATAGCGCTCTTTGCCAGCGAGGATTTGCACTAGGAAACTTAGGTCGCCATGAAGAAGCACTAATCAGTTTTAATAGAGCTTTAGCCATTAAACCTGATACCTCCTGGGTGTGGCATAACCGGGGGATAGCGCTGGGAAAATTGAATCGTCATGAAGAAGCTTTGAACAGTTTCGACATAGCTTTAGAATTTAACCCAGATTCCGCCAATAGCTGGCATAATCGCGGTATTACCTGGAGCGATCTGGGGAATTATGAAAAAGCTATTAAGAGTTTCGAGCAATCTGTAAAATTACAACCGCAAGCTTATTGGGCTTTGTACAATTTAGGGATTGCTTTGGGTAAAGTCGGTCGCTATGAAGAAGCGTTAAATAGTTTTGATAGAGCGTTGGAATTTAATCCAGATGATTTTAATTGTTGGTATAACCGAGGTATTACATTAAGTCATGTTGGATATCATGAAAAAGCGATCGTCAGTTTTGATAAAGCCTTACAAATCAAACCTGATGCTAATCCAGCTTGGTATAACCGAGGTGTAGCTTGTTGGAAAATTGGCAATCATCAAGAAGCAATGGCTTCTTTTGATAAAACTTTTGCGGCTGACTTTGATGATTACAGAACTTGGTTTAATCGAGGTCTTACTTTAGCACAGATAGGTTTATTGGAAGAAGCGATCGCAGCTTACAATAAAGTCCTAGAATACAAACCTAATGAACACAAAGCTTTATATAACAAAGCTTGTTGTTATGCTCAACAAGGCAAAGTAGAACTAGCAATTGAAAATTTGTTAGCAGCTATGCAATTAAACCATGATGAGTATAAAATCAAAGCTCTAGAAGATTCTGACTTTGACAAAATTCGCCAAGATGAGCGTTTTGAAGCGTTAGTGAGTAGCTAATGAAATTCTGGAAACACTACTACCAAGGATTGCTAGATTTATTTCTGCAATCCCAATGTCCCTTATGTCAGCGTCCCACTTCAACCGATTTTTGTACCTATTGTGAAAAACAATTAAAACGCTGTCAAATCGCTCAACCGGAAAAGTTTTGGGGAAATGATTTCCCCCTTTTCCCTTGGGGAACTTACAATGGTTCCCTAAAACGAGCTTTGCAAGTTCTAAAATACGACAAACAACCAAAAATAGCTCAACCTTTGGGTTTTTGGTTAGGAGAAAGTTGGCTAAAATCTCGGTTAAACTTGGGGAAAAATTTGATTGTTGTACCCATTCCCCTGCATCCTAATAAATTGCAAATTCGAGGCTTTAACCAAGCAGAATTATTAGCAGCAAGTTTTTCTCAGATCGCTAATTTACGTTTGGAAAAATCTGGCTTAGAACGCATCTCAGACACCGAAGCTTTACATGGTAAATCTGCCATTGAAAGAAGAGAAAGTTTAACAGGAGCTTTTCAAATTGGCAAAGCTTTTCGGCAGCGACATCCGAAAGCGGAAGTGTTGCTGTTAGATGATATTTATACGACAGGATATACAGCACTAGAGGCAGCTGATACCCTGGGAAAATCTGATATTAAAGTTTGTGGGATAGTGGCGATCGCTACTTCAGAAATTCGAGCAACCCAAGCCAGAACAAAATAACAGAAATAAGAGAAATATTGGTTCCACAATGCTCATATTCCCAATTTCCTAGTCCCCAATTTCCTAGTCCCCAATCCCCAAAACAATTACAATTAACAAGCTTATGCTTTTTTTGCGAGGTTACTCCGCTTCATCATGATGCAGAATTATTTAGCTCGTTTTAGCTGCTTTCTCGTCTTACCTGCAACTTTGCTGATTCTGGCAAATACTGCCCCGACTGTCAAAGCTCAAGAGGGACTATACAATCCGATTCCTCTGCCAGCCAATGGCGAAGTTTCCGACTCCCTTTCCGAAAAAGATATTCCTACAGGACAGGGCGGATTTGCTAGAGACTATAGTATACAATTGAATGCTGGAGATAATATCGCGATCGATCTGAGTTCCGACAATTTTGACACCATTGTAACCCTGATGAGAAATGGTGTAACTGTGGTCGAAAATGATGATGGCCCAGATGGAACCACAAACTCACTGTTATTTACTCGAATTAAAGATTCGGGAACTTACATCGTTCGGGTGCGTGCGTTTGGCGAAACAGCTGGAGGTAATTTTAAGTTAAGCGTAATGCGCCTCAAACCAATTTAATTGATATTGGTCATTGGTCATAAGTCATTTGTTATTGGTTGAGAATTGAAATAGTTCAGGAAGATAAAAGGAAAAGGGGACAAGGTGATCGTCAAAACTTTCTTCTGCCTTGTGCCTTCTCCCTTGTGCCTTGTGCCTTCTGATAAGTAATCATTTGGGAAAGATTCCGGCTAATAGGCAGAGTAACAAAGCTTCCGTCCATTCTACAACTGCCCCATAAGTATCGCCTGTATGACCGCCTAATTTGTAATTAAACCAAGCACCTGTTAAAACTGCGATCGCACTTCCACCAAACGCCATTCCCACTGACATCAACCAGCGATCGCTATCTACAATTAACAAAAATCCACTCAAACTTAAAAGTAACAAAAGTCCCGGTATCAAATCGCGAGCCGAAAGATTTGATTCTTTATGAATTGCGCCTTTACCTGTAGGTTTGAGGTAAGGATAACAGATAATCGCCACTAATTGTCCCCAACGTCCCCAACCAGCAACCGCCATTAAAGCTAACCAACGATGGGATTGAATGTCATGCAGAGCAGCAGTTTTGAGTAAAATGATTGCGATCGCAGCCATTGCCCCAAATGCCCCTGTCAGACTATCTGACATCACTTCTAAGCGACGTTTAGGATCGGGTGTAGCTAGTCCATCGGCTGTATCCATTGCCCCATCCAGGTGCAACCCACCTGTTAAACCAATTCCCGCTAAAATTACTAACGCCGACTTAGTTAAAACTGGCATTCCCAACAGATGCAAGCCAGAATCTAACAATCCCAGTATTCCCCCAATCATCAATCCGATCAAAGGTGCATTCCGGGCGATGCCGCGAAATGCTAACGTCCAACTACTCGGCACAGGTAAACAGGTATAAAATGCGATCGCCGCCGCCAACGTCGCCGTTTGTTGCTGCCAAAATCCCCACACCTGTTTCGTCCAATGTTTGTTTCTAGTCATTTGTCATTAGTCATTGGTAATTAGGGTACGGGCAATTTATCAATCGCCCCTACGACTGGGAACTGGGAGGAAGAGGTGGGGGAGTAGAAGAGGTAGTTGAATGTTTCCCCCCATCTCCCCATCTCCCTATCTCCCCATCTCGCCTGCCCTTTTATACTACTGAGGAAAGTCGATCGGTAAATTCGGTAAATATGATGATGGGTTACTGAAAAATTCTAGGATAAGATGATCTCGTCACCTAATTTAGGTCTGAGGGAAATCCTTAAGGAAAAATCCTACTACGGGGTATCGTAGTAGGCAATTGTTACCTAATTAGTTGGGTTACTGAACAGGATTTTCTTGGCTTCTAAACTTAGTATGCCCATCGGCAACACTAAAATTTCATCGGTGACAAAGTTCATATTTATATAGAGTTCAGTAAGGCTGTAGGGCTTCACCCCTGTTGTGAGTTATACAACTTCCTTGCCAAGATAAAGGCTGAATTAGATTAAGAGGCTTTTTGGTTATGAGTTACGATCAATCTTCTAAACGGCTACCTGCCCCCTGCATTATCGACACCGGAATAGTAGTCAATAAACTGGATATGCGGCGAGTCCTGATGGATTTGCGTCATGTTCGTTATTTACATCTGCTAGAAGCTAATCTACAAAGTCAGGGTGAAGGCTATGTCTTAGAAGTCTTTTCCAATCCACAACGCTCCACTCTGGTAGCTAATCATGCACTTTACCTCAATGTTGATAGCTTTGATTACTTAGAATTAAAAGTTTCTGCCGAAGGTGAATCTTTCTTCGATTTAGTCCAAGACCATCGCCGCTTACGACTGATTCCTCTTACCAATCTGCTGCAAGACCGTTCTAGTGCTAATCTAAATGCTGCTGACTTGGAAGCAGTGGTAGATCAAGTACTCTCAGCAAAGTGGGATCTCCAGATTGACGATGAAGGTGATGATACATTTTGAATAGCAGTTTTTCGTTTGTTTGTCAAGCTTGCTGTACTAATAGTCAAGCCAGAGCAGGAGTTTTTTCGACACCTCATGGTCAGGTAGAAACGCCCCGCTTTATGCCTGTGGGAACTTTGGCGACTGTAAAAACTGTGACACCACAACAGTTGCAGGCAACAGGGGCGCAGATGATTCTAGCGAATACTTATCATCTGCATTTGCAACCTGGAGAACAAATTGTGGCTGGTGCAGGTGGTTTGCATCAGTTTATGGCTTGGAATGGGCCAATATTAACTGATTCTGGCGGTTTTCAGGTTTTTAGTTTAAGTGAATTACGTAAAATAACTGAGAATGGTGTAACTTTTCGTTCTCCGCGAGATGGCAGAATCATTGAGTTAACGCCGGAAAAATCTATCCAGATTCAAAATGCGCTAGGGGCGGATGTGATTATGGCATTCGATGAATGTCCGCCCTATCCAGCAACTAGGGAAGATGTAGAGTTAGCAACACAACGGACTTATCGCTGGTTGAAACGTTGTATAAGTGCCCATCAGCGTCAAGATCAAGCGTTGTTTGGGATTGTGCAAGGAGGAGTATTTTTAGATTTGCGGCAGGAGGCTGCGGTATCTTTAAGGGAGTTGGATCTTCCAGGTTATGCGATCGGTGGCGTGAGTGTGGGAGAACCTCCAGAATTAATTGAGAAGATTGTTAGGGCGACTGCGCCAATGTTACCAGCGGAAAAACCCCGCTATTTGATGGGGGTGGGAACTTATCGGGAAATGGTGCAAGCGATCGCAGCTGGTATAGACTTATTTGATTGTGTGATTCCGACTCGTTGGGCGCGTCATGGTACAGTCGTGGTGGGCGGGGAACGCTGGAATTTGAAAAACGCCCGATTTCGGGAAGATTTCACGCCTTTGGATGAAACTTGCGATTGTTATACTTGTCAGAACTTCACTCGCGCCTATTTGTGTCATTTGGTGCGAAGTCGCGAGATTTTAGCTTATACGCTGCTATCAATTCACAATATTACCGAGTTGGTGCGTTTTACCCAGAGAATTAGAGAAGCGATTTTGCGTGGTAGCTTTACAGAAGAATTTGCCCAATGGCTTGCACCAACTCCATCCTGAGATCAGAGCACCAAGAGGCGGAGCCTCTGTTTCTCGTTCCCAGGTTCAACCTGGGAACGAGGTGAAAGGAGGTTCTACCTCCATTGCTGCAAGATCTGAGCATCTCTTTAGAACCCTGTCATGTTAAGATATATGGCAATTCTTAAAACTGTGTTGGAAAGGAAGGTTAATTGATGGAAGCGGCACTGTTATTAGCAAAATTGCCTGAAGCTTTTTCGGCGTTCGATCCACTGGTGGATGTTCTCCCGATTATCCCCGTGTTTTTCTTACTGTTGGCTTTTGTTTGGCAAGCTGCGGTTGGTTTTAGATAAACAGTTAAATAGTTTCATTTCAAAAAATTGGTGTGGCTACTCGGAGTTTTCGGGTAGTCGCGTTTTTTTTGGGGTGGCGACTGAGAAACCACACCCTGAAACCCGGTTTCGCAGAAGTTACCGGGTTTCTTTGTACCTCACTTACCTGAAAATTGCTCTATATGCGATCGCACTTTGGTTGAAGGATTGGGGAGAGAGTGCGATATGCCTACGGCAAGCTACGCGAGCGAACGAAACCAGCTATTTAACTTACAATACGCAGCTAACGATATCGCTTATTTCAGACTTTTTTACTCTCCGGCAATTTGCAAAATATTAGTATAAAGTCGATCGCTAATTCGGAAACCAGCTTGTGTAATTAAATCATCCATCAAAGGTTTGACAGTTAAAATTAATCCTTGACGTTTAGAGGTGAGTAGAATTCCTAATATTCCAGTTATTTTAAGTCCTAACCGAGAAGCTGCTATTCTACCCAAATAATCATCTATTAAAAGTTGTTCTGCTGATAATTCAAGGGCAAGAGCGATCGCCTCAGATTCACCTGGATCAATTTCTGTCTGAAGTTGCGTAACAAGGATGCGATTGGTGACTTGTTGAGTTTGAATCCAGGGAAAAGTTTGCACTTCGATCGTACCTGGAACTGAATATCCCAAACCAGCCATTTCATCATAAACTGCTTGGGGAATGATAATGGTTTCAAAAAGCTGTTGCAACAGGTTGAGTTGTCCTACTGCTGCTAAGTTGGTAATGGGAGAAGTATTGCTAACAACTGTCACAAATATCCTAGTTCTTTTAAGGTTTCTATATCAGCTTGCAAATCTTCAACATCGTAGTTGATGCAGATTTCTCGACGAGATAGTTCTTTTTGGAATTCAATTAAGTGCATTCCAGCTAGGTGACGGGCTTTACCAATGCTGAGTTTCTTTTGTTGATAGAGAAGAATAGCAATTTCTAGCTTTAATTCTTCTTCTGTTATTTTTGCTGCTGTCAGGATGTCATCGGGTATGGTGAGGGTCATAATCGATAAGTTTGTTGCTTTATATGTATTTTAGTAGTTTTGAGGATTAGTGCGATCGCACTTTGATTGAAGGATTGGGGAGGGAGTGCGATCGTCTCTCTTGCTTGTCTTTTCTTAAAATTGAATTTCGGGCAAAGATTACCGATCTGTTTTATCATCTATATCTAAATTTGGCACTGACATATTTGAAATTTCTGAAGTAGGGATTTTTAAGTTAATAACAATTACTAATTGATTTTGTTCAATATTTATATTCGTTATATTAACAACACTATTTTCAGGTAATAAATTATTAACAGGTAACTTAGCTGGTGATTGAGTTTTATATCCTGCCTCTTCCAACCATTCTGCAATATTTCTCCAATTTTCTATCTTTTCATTACCTTTATCTAAAAGATTTTTAACGTATCTATATATAGTGCTACAAAGATCAGTTTCCACACCCTTATGATTTTTTTGCAGTTTTTCAGCTATTTCAGCAGGACTATAACCACAAAGTAACCCCCGTAGATGTAACTTCTCGACAGGGGTCAGCCGCTTTCCTTTTACAGAAGCTAGATCGGTATAAAGTGTTTCCAAATCCCAGTGATTTCCTGCTTCCGCAAATTGCTCGTTAGTAGATGCCATTGTGAAAAAACTCGAAAATTACTGATGTAATCCTAACTAAATTCCTAATGTACATCAAGAGATTAATGAACGGATTCAGCTTAATATAAGTATAAATAAGAACTTCAAATGATCCGATGCACGAGACTAGTTAATGCTAATTGATAAACATGGAATTTCTTGAAATTAGTGGTGAACCAGAAAGCCGCTACGATAGGCACTCTTTGATTGATTGGTGGGATCAAGGAAAGCTGAAAGCCGCCAATGTGCTTGTTGCTGGGGCTGGGGCTTTGGGGAACGAAGTGCTGAAAAATTTAGCTCTGGTGGGTGTCGGGAATATCACCGTTATTGACTTTGATACTGTTTCAATTACCAACTTAACTCGATCGGTTTTATTTCGAGAGTCAGATGTTGGTTTGCCAAAAGTAGAAGTTGCCCGTCAACGCGCCTTGGAAATTAATCCAGAAATATCAATTCAGGCAATTTATGGCGACTTAGAATTTGATCTGGGCATTGGCGATGTTCGGGAACACAACATTATTATTGGTTGTTTAGACAGCATTAATGCTCGGTGGGCAATTAATCAGCTTGCCTATCGTGCAGGTATTCCCTGGATAAACGGTGGTATTGGTGTAGCTGAAGGGGAAATTAGTTTTTTTGACCCCAAAACAGAAGCAGCTTGTTATGAATGTACAATCTCCGATCAAATGTGGGAAAGACGTAACAAGCGCTATTCCTGTCAGGGTTTAAAACGTAATATTCCAGAAGCGGCGATGCCGACAACAGCCCCAATAGCTTCTATTATCAGCGCCATGCAGGTTCACCAAGCACTTTTATATTTGCACGGTAAAACCGGATTTATTAATCCGGGAGAAAAAGTTTTTCTAGGGTTAAACCCTTGGACAGCCTTCAAAGTGCAAATTCGGAGATCAGAGGATTGTATTGCTCATGACTTATCAATTGAACCGATAATGCGTGTCAACTACGAGCAAAATTGGAAGCTGGAAGCAGTTTTAAAACAGTTGGCTAATTCAGAATTTTTTGAACCTGTTTTGTGGCTTCGCAATGAAGTTATAGGGAAGATGAAATGTCTGAGTTGCGGTTATGAAGAACAGGTAAATACACACCTACGCAAATACCCAGAATCTCAGCTAATCTGCCCCAAATGTAGTCATGAAGAAAGGGATTTTGAAGTTATCAGAAATGTGATCCTAGATGATTTTACTGCAAACATCACATTAGGAGAATTGTGTCTAACCAAGAACGAGATACTACACTGCGATACGTCGAAAGGACAAATAGCAATTCAATTTTGCCAAATATAGGAGTAAAAATGTCTAATTCACTTTCTGTAATTGTTCGTATGGCTGATGGCACTCGTAAGGCAGCTATTAGTATACCTTCTACTCTCACCATTGCACAGATTTTACAAGCTACTCAGGAAAAGTGGAATCTTCCTTCTAATTTTAACTATGCTGTCCGTTTGGAACGTACTGGGCAACAATTAAACCCTTCTGCATCTCTCAGTTCACAGGAAGTTGAAGAAAACGATGTATTAGAAGTTTATCCAATTGTGGAGGCTGGTTAGAAATGAGTGTACGGGAAAAACGGCTTCAAAATGACTTTCAAGCGTTATCAGAAATGGTTTCTAATTCAGGAGGTACGCTAGCCATTGTTTCAAAAAATGGTAATCCGCCCTATCAATATGTTATTGAATATCGATGCCGAGGTATAGAGCGGCTCCAGGGAAATGAACCTGTTTTTCGGGATACTCACAGAGTAGAAATTTCACTTGGTAGTAATTATCCAAAAGAACAGCCTGATGCTAAATTTCTGACTTCCATTTTCCACCCAAATGTTTACCAGAATCTAAATATATGTCTCGGTTCTCAGTGGACAATGGCAGAGACACTTCCCGAACTCATTATTAGAATTGGCAAAATTATCCAGTATGCAACTGACATTACTAACTTGAACAGTCCAGCTAACGCTGTAGCAAAAACTTGGGCAGCAAGTAATATGCGGCGTTTTCCAGTTGATACTCAAACATTCAAATCTCAGATTGTTTGGGAAGAACTACCAGTCAAAGTTTCATTCAAAGATTTTTAGAGGAATAGTCATGGGAAAAGGCCCAGATTTACCGGATTTTTCTGGGGGCAACGATTTTGGAAAAAGAGTTAGCCCGGATTCGGAATCACAGAACAAAATTGTTTGGGTAGAAAGTCAGGATGTTTATAAGCCAATACTCAAATCAATTAGTGATTTTACAAATGAGCGAGGCATAAGCGATCAATACACAGAGGTATATATCAGAGAAGATGCCCTGGAAGATTTGAAAACTCATCTTAAATCTAATCTTAGGGTAGAACAAGGTGGCATTCTTTTTGGTAATGCTTATTCTGATCCGCATTATGGAATATATGTGGAGATTACCGCCGCAGTTGCAGCACCCAAAACAATTGGAACAGGCGCAAGTCTAGAGTTTACCTCAGACTCTTGGTTAAGCATTATGAATTATGCGAGATCTCAGCATCCCCAAGAAAACATTGTTGGCTGGTATCATTCTCACCCTAATCTTGGTGTGTTTATGTCAGGAACAGATATGAATACACAGAGGGCATTTTTCCATCATCCTTGGTGTTTATCAATTGTATGCGACCCTGTAAGAAAACAGATTGGCTATTTCTTGGGCGAAAGAGCAATAGCAGTTTGCCCATCAATATTTGGGCAAATTGGGCAGTCAATTGAGAAATTTGATTGGAATGCTTCTACAAATGACTTTTCTCTTCATTCAAATGAGAACAACATACAATCTGCAAAGGATAATGAACAACCAAATAGAGTCAATGAAGGAAGATCCAGAAGGCAAAACAGGCGCTCTACTGTACCTTTTTGGTTAATTATTGCATTAATAATAATTCTGGGATTAATGGGTTCAATTTTGCTTAATAACCTATTAAATTATAGGATAAGCAAACCAGTATCACCATTTGATGCAGACATGGAAAATATACCATTGTCTGTTTTTAAACACCTAGAAACCCGGCAATTTTTTCTAGGTTATCGACTTGTGAAGATAGGAGAAAAGATTGGTGGAGGAGATGAAGTAACTTTACTAGTCATTCCCAAGAAAATAATAGAAAATGCCAATGATTTTCAGTTGGTTACAGATATACTTACCCCTAAGCAACCCGATCAAAATAACGAAAAGGTTGAGGATGTTGAGGTTAGTCAATTAAGAGATTTAATGAAAAATCCAGAAAATTTGTCTGGTTACAATTACACTGTTACCCCAAATAGAGAATCAATCGACTTACGAAATGTAGAAGGAGGTGTAATTGTTCCTATGTTTAGTTCTCACCAAGCTTCTTCTGTAACGAGTAGTACTCAGGGAAGTACAGCAAGAAGAAACAGGCAGCAAGTATCTCCTTCCGAATCTTCTAATAATGAAGAGAAGCTTAAAAGAGTAGTGCGAAGTATAGTTTATATTCCGCGTAGTATCGAATATAAGGATAGCAATAACGAAACTCGAACAATTGAAATAAAAATTCGACAGGATTAAAATGGCTAACGATACAGATAGCGCTAAAGGGTGTATTGGCTGCTTATTTTATCTATTCGTTTTCCTTGGTTTCGGGAATCCTGGGTGGTGGGGTGTTGCCTTTATTTTATGGGTAATTTTTAGGAGTTTACAGTCTTCTTCAAACACTAGTTCATCTTCCCGAAACACTTCTTCTTCAAATTCTACAATTCCTGCTGATTTACCTGACGATCTAAATAACATACTAATGGACATTAGTAGTGGAGAAATAAAAGATCCTGTAACTCAAGAAATATTTCGTCCTGGGGAACAGGTTTATTTGTGCCATAGACACAAACTTGCTTATCATGAAGATAGTTGGAGAGAAATCGGGTGTCAGTGTATAGTATGTAAAAATAATGCACATACAAAATTGCATACATTGCCTGTTCCAGTGCAGATAAAAAAACAGGAGATCAAAGACTTAAAAATTGAGTTTAAGGAACTTGAATAGCAGGCAAAAAAATAATGGAATGGTTATTGGTAATAGTAGTAGGAATACTCGCCATCTGTATTGGCACAGTTATTTATACCAAGTCCAAAAATTATCGACGAATACAGCCGAGAACAGACGAAATTAGATGGCGAGATATTCATATTTCTCCACCAGAACAGCCAAATAGAAGAAATATTAATACTTCTCCTATAACAGAACAGATCGAATGGGTTGAGCTTGAGGTAGATCTTCCTCCTACTGCTAGAGATGGGGAAACTATTATAGATGAAAATTTTTTAGATCCAGGTGTACCTGATGATTTGGAAAATATATTAACTAATGTAATAGGAACAAAAGATCTTTACAGTCAGGAAGTATTTCGTCCAGGGGAAAGGATTTACTTGTGTCGCCGTCACAAAATTGCCTATCACGAAGATAGCTGGAGAGAGTTGGGATGTCAATGTTCGGTATGTGGAAATGCAGGACACACGGGAGAATACAGTCTACCAGTTTCAATACAGTCTCAACAGATGAGAAGAAATCGCGATCGCGTAAACTAGACAAAAAATATGCGAGGGTAAAATGAATATACTCTATGGATTAGAACCAGATTTAAGTATTAGTAACCCTGACCTATTAGTATGGACTTCTAAAGATGTTGTTTTGCCTAAATATTTTTATGGTCAGCTTGTTTATCTTAAGGATGGTAATTTTCATGCAGCTACCGAAGCAGCGAAAAAAATGATAGAGTCTTTAGACAGACAAGAGACTTTTGAATTGTTGGTATTTAAAACAGTAAGTGGAGGTACTATCTATTTTATTAATGAAGAAATCGATTTAGAAAATGTTCTATCTAGCTATGAAAATATGGATCTGAGGAACCCGCTAGACCGTTATTTGTTAAGCTTACTAAAATTGTCTGAAACATTTGAATCTAAGATAGTATTCCTGGGGTTAAGTCCTGAAATCATTAGTAAATGTAGTAGATTAGGTTTTGATGTGGCAAACATAGAAGAATTTTCTACTCATAGTGAGTCGTGGTTAACGCCTGAAATGATAGTAGATATCCAAGTAATTCTCGATCCAATCAGCCAAGTAAAATGGCAAGACTTTTCAGAAGAAATAGGGGAAAATCAAGATGATATTCAGTGGCTAGACATAAGTAGCTAAAATAGTCCATGCTACCGACGATCTACTAATGTTTAGGATTATTACTCAATTATTATCTGAATTCTATTCAACTGATAATTGTTTTATTTTAGTTTCGCAAACGCAGAATTCATTCTATTGTCCAATCTTCAAAAACTAAAGCAGGGATTTTTTCAAAATCTCGACGATTGCGGGTGACTAAAGTTGCGTTTTTGGAAATGGCGATCGCACCATCACCACCCTACCCAATTTCACTAACTTTCTCTCTCCTACCTTCCCTAATTTCCCGCATTCGCTTTTGATATTTTAATGCGATCGCTCAGAAATTTAATGGGATTTGCGATCGCTCTTTTTTCCCACTACTTAGGGTTTGCTGAATAAAGGTAAAAAGTAAGATAGGCAAGGGTGAAAGCGCCTTTTTTGCTCAAAACAAGTGCCAGTTTTTCAGACCTTTTGGCGCTTTCATCCTTGCCTTTTTCCAGGAAATTGTAGGGACACGGCATGAAAGAGATAACGTAGGAATTGCAAATATTAATGATGCCGTGTCCCTACCCCCACCAACAGACTTTTTCAGCAAGCTCTACTTAACCTCACTTACTTGCTGCTTTGCCGATCTCCTTGATTCCAGACGACGTTGCCACTTATAAGCTATTTCTGTCGATAACTCACACATTTCTCTTGCTTGCTGCTCAAAATCTTTGGCAAGTTCAAGCAGTTCAAGAAGTTTCTTTTCATCTGGTAATTGTTTCATTATTCATTCTACTGTCCAATCTTCAAAAACTAAACCGGGGATTCTTTCAAAATCTCGACGATCGCAGGTGATTAGAATTGCGTTTTTGGAAATTGCGATCGCTGCAATCCGTAAATCTTGTGTACCAACACCAGTTCTTTGACGAAGCAGTTCTGCATAACAACTGTATGCTTCTTGGTCAAAATCAAGCTGATACTTCATCAAAGTCAGGATCATCTTTGAACATTCCCGCAAATTTCATCCAAGGATGTTCGGGTTTTGGTAGTTCCACTTCCAAAGAAACTATTTCGGCTTTTTCTAAACGTGCTATTAAAAGTTGACGGGCATTTTTTATCGCTTCTTCGCGGGTAGCACCAGTAGCTTTGCAATCTGGTAAACCCCACACTGTCGCACTATATAAACCAACTTTTATTTCTTCAATTATTACTGAGTAATTTAGTTTGTTCCGTACTTGAGACTTTTTACGTAAAGATTCTGTATTCTTATAATCTGTTTGGGTAACTATTTCTTCATCATCTGACTTAACTTTGACTGCCAGATGAAAGCCTAAAACATCAAGTAAATCACTCAAGCAATAGATTTCTTCCCCTTTATTTTCTGACAACATTTTGTCAAATTTATCATAGAGAAGTTTAGCTTTTTCTGATAGCTGATTCATTCTCTGATGTGCTTCAACTATATCTTTGAGTGCCAATCGTAAAACTTCTGGATCTGTCTCTTCCAAACAAGCCTCTATATAGGCAGCAGCTTGTGTAGGATCTTTAATCGATTCAATTAATTCTTCCTGATAACTTATGCTTCTAGGCATCGTCTCTACTCCTATAATCTACCCAGTATTCCTGCGCCTTACGAATATCTTGCTCCTGAGTACTTTTGTCTCCGCCACATAGTAGCAGTACTATCGTTGTTCCTATTTGTCCAAAGTATATCCGATATCCCGGCCCATAATCAATTCTTAACTCACAAACTCCTTCTCCAACTGAACGGTAATCTCCTAAATTTCCGAGTCTAACTTGGTTGAGTTTTGCCCGTATTTTAGCTTTTGCTCTACTATCTCGTAAAGAATCACGCCATTCTGAAAAAGGGCTGTTATTATCTGAAGTTAAGTAAATCCGAATTTCTTTTGGTTGCGCTTCCATATCTAGGCTTCAAAATAGCAGTGCCGAATTTTGCACCTAATCTAGGCTACCCAATTTCACTAACTTTCTCTCTCCTACCTTCCCTAATTTCCCGCATTCGCTTTTGATATTTTAATGCGATCGCAGTTGCCAACTCACTTGTTTCTCTAGCTTTCTGTTCAGCTTCTTTTGCCAGTTCAAGAATTTCCAGCATTGTCTTCTCATCGAGTGGTTCTCTCATTCTCATCTCTTGATAATTAACTCGATCGACTTGCTGTTTTACCAATGGATGCTCATTTTGCCAAAGCGTCAGACAGTCTGTATCGAGTATCCATAAACTCACTTGTTGTCATCCTCCGCATCAATTTTCTGGTAATATTCCTCCATTTCTGCATCGACTTCGCTTCGATAAGCTTCCATTTCAGAAACCATATCATTAAAAAGAGGATTATCCTTATACATTCCTGCAAACTTTACCCAAGGATTTTCTGATTTAGGCAAAGCCATTTCTTGTACAACGATCTCAGCGTTTTTTAACCTTGCTGTTAAAAGCTGATTAATATTTGTTAACGCTGCTTCTTTTGTATTTCCAGTTGCTTGACAATCCGCCAAACCCCATATTGTAGCTTTATATTTTCCTTCTTTTTCTTTTTCAATTATTACTGAGTAAGTTAATTCAGACAAGTTTTCTCCAAGCTCATTTAACAAATTAGTTTTCATGAGTTAAAATCTCTGTTAGGATTTTTTAATTATAACCTAACATTTCCTCAAACTTATTAATAATCCTTTCAAAAAGGCTAAAACTAGCCGATCGCACAAAGCAATTTTTTCAAAGCGGCGATCGCGTGTAACCGCACTACTGTATCTCGATCGGACAACAAAGATTGCAAAGAATCTACTGCTTGGGGATCTGCCAATAAACCTAAACTATTAGCTAATTTTTGGCGAATTTCTGCAAAATTAATAGCTGGATGTGAGGAATTTAACAACTCAATTAAAACCTGTGTCGCTACCGGAATTAAATTAGCTGCTTGCACTTGACCTAAAACAGTAATTACTTCTTGCCAAATCAACAATTGAGAGTCTAACTGATAACCAGAACCAGCAAAATCTTGCAGAAAAACTTGCTTTAAATAGGCGATCGCCAGTGGGGTTTCCACCCAACCCAAAGCCCGAATAGCTTGTAATTGTAAAGGTAAAGGTGTGACTTTTGATTCCCACAAAGAAAACAAAGCTTCAGCAGCTTCATCAGTTCCTAAACGTCCTAAAGCGATCGCTGTTTGTTGACAAACTTCTAGATTAAAATCCCACAATAAAGGCTTTAAAACCTTGACCAAATTTAACCGATCTTTTAGATCGCTGCGAACACCTAAAGCAATTATCGCTTCCTTTCTCACACTCGCTGCTACATCTTTTAAAGCTTCTAATAGCACAGGCAAAACTAGCGGATCGTGAAAACTACCCAAGGCTTCAATTACCATTGCCCTAACTAATACCTTTGAGTCATTTACCACAGATAATAAAGGTGTAATTGTTTCTTTGGTGCGAATATGGGCAAGTCCTCGCACTGCTAAAAGTCGCCATTCTTCTTGATCTAACAAATCTGTTAAAGCAGTAATTGCACTTTTTCCCTGATTAGCTAAAGCTGTCGTCGCCATTGCACTTAATTCTTCACTCTCTGAATTTTTTAACAAATCAACTAAAGCGGAAATTACAGATGAATCATTAAATTCGCCCAAAATTCGCGCTGCAAACCAGCGTAATTCTTCATCGGCTTCTTCATCTTCTAAAATATTGATTAAAGGTGCGATCGCTTGTTTACCCAAACTAGGAAAAATCTTCGCTACATCCCAACGTTCCTGAAAGTCTCCCCAAGTTAAACTGTCTAAAGCCCAATTCAGAATTTGCTGATAATTACTTGCTACTAAACTTTTTGACTGTAGCAAATGTTGTAAACATTGGTTGAGTAATGACCAATTTTCTTGTTCGGCTGCGATCGTCGCTGTGGCTAAAAAATCCACTTCCCAAACTCCCTTTTAATTGCTAATAATCATGCCTCAAATTAAGCTATTGGCAATATTGAGAAATATCTTCGCCACATTCATCTGCCAAAAAGCATAAAGCCCGAAAACGCAATTCCATTAACTGTGTATAAAACGGATTCAGCTTGCAGAGTGCAGGAATATGAAAGAAAGTTCGCCCTAATAATTTTACATCTCGCTCAAATATACAATGCGCTGGAATTAATCGGCATAAAAAGCGGGCAATTTTTGCTTCTTTAATTTTAACTTGTAAAGATGAACCTAACATAAAATATTTTCTCTGGTCTTCTTGCCTATCCCTTTGCTTTCAAGGTAAGTCACCTTTTTGGCAACTTTTGTATAGGTTGTTACGTTAATCTGCGATCGATGTAATTAGCGAATCACATCTATTCTATATTTGCATGGTGAGAGCGATCGCTAATCCGCGATGTAAAAAAAGCATCTTAAGAATGTAAAAGTTTCATTTTGTAAAAAATTTTGTAAAAACTGATACGAAAATTCATATTCAGCCCGGATAGCTTATTAGCAACGAACAGTCAATCGAAGACAACATTGCTTAACAAAATTTGTTGCCGCATAAATCTAATAAATATGAACTCTAAAACCAAGGAAACTAACTAAAGGAAGAGAAAATGGTAGCCACAGCCACAGCAACGGCAAGTCTGAATAAATTTGAAAAAATTAAGTCCGAAAAAGATGGTTTAGCGGTCAAAGCGCAATTAGAAGATTTTGCCAAAATCGGCTGGGAAGCAATGGAGGAAGGCGATCGAGACTATCGGCTGAAATGGTTGGGAGTATTCTTCCGACCCGTTACGCCTGGTAAATTTATGTTAAGATTGCGCTTACCTCATGGCATCATTAGTGCTGACCAAATGCGTGTTCTTGCGGAGATTGTGCAGCGCTATGGTAGCGATGGGAACGCCGACATTACTACTAGGCAAAACCTGCAACTGCGGGGAATTCGCCTGGAAGACATCCCGGAAATTTTCCATAAACTGAAAAGTGTCGGCTTGACAAGCGTACAATCTGGGATGGATAATGTTCGCAATATTACAGGTTCACCAGTAGCCGGAATCGATGCAGAGGAACTGTTCGATACGAGGGAATTAGTCCAGCAAGTGCAGGACATGATTACCAACAAAGGTGAGGGGAACCCGGAGTTTACTAATTTACCTCGGAAGTTCAATATTGCGATCGCTGGATGTCGGGACAACTCCGTTCATGCCGAAATCAACGATATCGCCTTTATTCCGGCATTTTCGGGAGAAACCTTCGGTTTTAACGTCTTAGTCGGCGGTTTCTTCTCCGCCAAACGTTGCGACGCAGCCATTCCCCTCAATGCTTGGGTAACACCAGAAGAAGTAGTTCCCTTGTGTCGGGTAATCTTGGAAGTTTTCCGAGACAATGGACTTCGCGCCAACCGTCAAAAAGCCCGGTTAATGTGGTTAATTGATGAATGGGGAATTAACAAATTTCGCAGCGAAGTGGAAAAACAACTGGGAAAAACCCTGAAAGAAGCCGCAGTAAAAGACGAAATTATCTGGGAAAAACGCGATCGGATTGGTGTTTATCGCCAAAAACAACCAGGATTAAACTACGTTGGGCTACACATTCCCGTCGGGCGACTTTTTGCCCAAGATATGTTAGAACTTGCGCGAATTGCAGATGTTTACGGTAAAGGAGAAATCCGCCTCACAGTTGAACAAAACATTATTATTCCTCACATTAATGATGCTTGTTTAGCCGCCTTTTTAACCGAACCAATCATCGAAAAATTTGCGATCGATCCTACACCATTAACCAGGGCATTAGTTTCCTGTACCGGGGCGCAGTTTTGTAACTTCGCACTCATTGAAACCAAAAACCGTGCTGTTGAGTTAATGCAGGAATTAGAGACTGAATTAACTCTCTCCAAACCAGTGCGAATTCATTGGACAGGTTGCCCAAATTCCTGCGGACAACCCCAAGTCGCTGACATCGGTTTAATGGGTACAAAAGTCAGGAAAAATGGTCAAACTTTAGAAGGTGTAGATATTTACATGGGTGGCAAAGTCGGCAAAGATGCCCATTTAGGAACTTGCATTAGGAAAAGTGTTCCTTGTGAAGACTTAAAACCCGTATTGCGCGAGTTATTAATTAAACATTTTGATGCAGAAATCAAGCCAGAATTTTCAACCTAATTTCTAATTCTGCATCTTAAATTACCGAACTCCCTAGCAACAATAATTAAAATTTAGTGAAATTTTGCTAGCCCGGAGTTTCCCATGAAAAATTTCTCTCATTATCACTTAATTCACCACCGGAGTTAAAGCAAATGTCCAAGTATTCCAGAAGAAAATTCTTATTCACCGCAGGAATTACCGCCGCCGGAACTTTATTAGTACATGGTTGTACTTCAGGTACAAATACTGCCACCAATACTAATACCAACACCACCGCAAACACCAGCAATACTAACACTCCTGCCCCAAGTGCAGTACCAGCAGTAAATGTAAATCCTGCTGATGCACCAGAAGTTACAACCGCCAAATTAGGATTTATTGCTTTAACTGATTCCGCACCTTTAATCATTGCCAAAGAAAAGGGATTTTTTGACAAATACGGCATGAAAGATGTGGAAGTTCTCAAGCAAGCATCCTGGCCTGTAACTCGTGATAATTTAGAAACAGGTTCCGCAGGTGGTGGGATTGACGGGGCACATATTTTAAGCCCCATGCCTTACTTTATGACTTTGGGACAAACCAAAACTAAACAGCCAGTCCCAATGTATATTTTGGCGCGGTTAAACACTAACGGACAAGCAATTTCTATTGCTAATAACTACAAAGAATTTAAAGTTGGTTTAGATAGCAAAGGGTTAAAAGATGCGTTCAGCAAAGCCAAATCTACAGGTAAAACTGACCTGAAAGCGGCGATGACTTTTCCTGGTGGAACTCACGACCTTTGGATGCGTTATTGGTTAGCTGCTGGTGGCATTAATCCCGACCAAGAAATTTCGGTAATTCCAGTACCACCACCGCAAATGGTAGCTAATATGAAAACTGGAAATATGGAAGCTTTTTGTGTTGGTGAACCTTGGAACGCGCAATTAGTTAACCAAGGTTTAGGTTACACTGCATTAGTAACAGGTGAATTGTGGAAAGATCACCCGGAAAAAGCTTTTGCGATGCGTCAAGATTGGGTAGATAAAAATCCCAAAGCAGCCAAAGCATTATTAATGGCAGTTTTGGAAGCGCAACAATGGTGCGACAAGCCAGAAAACAAAGAGGAAATGTGCCAAATTATTTCCCAGAAAAAGTGGACTTCCGTACCTGCAAAAGACATTATTGAACGTTCTAAAGGTAATATTGATTATGGCGATGGTCGTCCTCCGGTTCAAGGTAGTCCAATACTAATGAAATTCTGGGCAGATAATGCTTCTTATCCTTACAAGAGTCATGATTTGTGGTTTTTAACTGAGAACATTCGCTGGGGATATATTCCTGCTGATACCAACACTAAGCAATTAATTGATAAAGTGAACCGGGAAGATTTGTGGAAAGAAGCAGCAAAAGCGATCGCAGTTCCCGAAGCCCAAATTCCTACCAGTACCTCTCGCGGAATTGAAACATTCTTCGATGGTGTGACATTCGATCCAGAAAATCCTGAAGCATACTTGACGAGTCTAAAAATTAAGAAAGCTTAATCGCTAATTTCGGTAATGGGTAATAAAAATACACCCATTACCAAATACCAACTACCAACTACCTATCACCAAATACCAATCACCCAATCGAAGGAAATAGCATGACATCCAGAACTAACGGCACAATTTATCGCCGCCCCTCTCAGAATAGCTTTACTAAATTTTGGCGCAAGAACTCAAATAAAATTATTCGTCCCCTCTTTGCCATCATCGTTTTTCTAGTAATTTGGCAACTTCTTTGTCCTCCCGGTTCCAAAGGATTACCAGGCCCAATTCAAGTTTTTAATGACACATTTAATCCTTACATTATCAATCCTTTTTTTGATAACGGTGGTATCGACAAAGGTTTGGGATTACAAATATTTGAAAGTCTCAAACGGGTGGCGATCGGCTTTTCTTTATCTGCCATTGTGGGCATCTTTTTAGGAATTGTAGTTGGCGCAAATAAGTTTCTTTACGAAGCAGTAGATCCAATTTTTCAAGTTTTGCGTACTATTCCGCCTCTAGCTTGGTTGCCCATTGCCTTAGCTGCGATTAATCAAAACGAACCTTCAGCAATTTTCGTAATTTTTATTACTTCTATTTGGCCGATTATTATTAATACAATGGTCGGTGTGCAACAGTTACCCCAAGATTACAGAAACGTCGCCAAAGTTTTGCAGCTTTCCGGTAAGGATTATTTCTTAAACATTCTGTTTCCCGCGACAGTTCCTTACATTTTTACAGGTTTAAGAATTGGAATTGGTTTATCTTGGTTGGCAATTGTTGCCGCAGAAATGTTAGTCGGTGGCGTAGGAATTGGCTTTTTCATCTGGGATGCTTACAACAATTCGCAAATTAGCCAATTGATTTTAGCGTTAATTTATGTGGGAATTGTCGGTTTATTACTAGATAGATTAGTTGCCTACATCGCTTCAATTGTTGTCCCAGCCGAACAGAAATAAGAAGGCAGAAGGCAAAAAATTCCCCAGTCGTAGGGGCAATTCATGAATTGCCCCTACCCTAGTCCCCAGTCCCCAGTACCCAATCCCCAATCACCATGTCAGTATTTGTTGAAGTAGATCACGTCGATCGCATTTTCTCCCTACCCAATGGCGGTAGCTACATCGCCTTAAAAAACATCGAATTAAAAATTAAACAGGGCGAATTTGTTTCCTTAATTGGACATTCTGGTTGTGGTAAATCTACCCTGTTAAATATGATTGCCGGGTTAGATCGTCCCACGAAAGGCGGCATCATTTTAGAAGGGCGAGAAGTGACAAAACCAGGGCCCGATCGCATGGTAGTATTCCAAAATTATTCCTTACTACCTTGGTTAACTGTTCGGCAAAATATTGCCCTCGCAGTGAACAAAGTTTTAAAAGATAAAACTGCGGTTGAACGCAAAGAAACTGTTCAACACCACATTGATTTAGTAGGTTTAAGAAATGCCGCAGATAAACGCCCTGGGGAATTATCTGGGGGGATGAAACAAAGAGTTGCGATCGCCCGTGCCCTAGCAATTCGTCCTAAATTACTATTATTAGATGAACCCTTTGGCGCATTAGATGCTTTAACTAGGGGTGGCTTACAAGAACAGTTAATGCAAATTTGTGAAGAAAGCCACGTTACCTGCGTAATGGTAACTCATGATGTGGATGAAGCTTTGTTGTTGTCCGATCGCATTGTGATGTTAACCAATGGGCCAGAATCCCACATTGGGCAAATTTTAGAAGTACCAATTCCCCGTCCTCGCCATCGTTTAGAAGTTGTAAATCATCCCAATTACTACTCGATGCGAAACGAAATGATTTACTTCTTAAATCAACAGAAACGGGATAAAAGACGCAAGGCAACACAGAAAGAAAAAACAGCATTACCCGCTTCCGGTAAAGCATTTATTTCTAGCAAAGCTTTAGAAAAAACTACTTTAGAAATTGGCTTTATTCCCTTAACAGATTGTGCGCCGTTAGTAGTTGCCCAAGAGAAAGGTTTCTTTAAAAAACATGGATTTGAAGAAGTCAAATTAGTCAGAGAACCTAGTTGGAAAGCGATCGCCCAAGGTGTTGCTACTCGCCGTTTAGATGCAGCCCAAATGGTTGCCGGAATGCCTTTAGCTATGACTTTAGGAAGCGGTGAAACGGGAGTACCAATTGTTACTGCTTTAGTTCTCAGTCGTAATGGCAATGCTATTACATTGAAGAAAAGTTTCTATGACCAAGGAGTAAGAACTTTAGCAGATTTAAAAGAAGCAATTTCCGAAACTCCGCAAAAAAGTCATGTGATGGGTATGGTGCATAATGCTTCTATGCACAACTTAATGCTGCGTTATTGGTTAGCTTCCGGTGGCATCGATCCTGACTTAGACATGACTTTAACAGTCATTCCCCCACCGCAAATGGTGGCTAATTTAAAAGCGGGAAATATTGATGGTTATTGTGTAGGTGAACCTTGGAATTCTCGCGCAGTTCATGAAAAATTGGGTTATGTAATTGCCACTGATTTAGATATTTGGGCAGGACATCCAGAGAAAGTTTTAGGAATGCGTGAAGACTGGGTAAATCAAAATCCTCAGACTCACATTGCTTTAGTTAAAGCCTTGTTAGAAGCTTGTGAATATTGCGACGATCGCCGCAATCGGGAAGAAATTTTAGGATTAATTTGTCGTCCGCAATATGTTGGTTCTGCACTAGAATATACCCGCCCCGGTTTCTTAACTGCTTACAACCGAGGCACAGATGAACCAGCGCAACTTTTGCCCAGATTCAATCAATTTCACTTCGATAATACCAACTGTCCGGGAAGAGTTGAAGGGCTATGGATTCTCACTCAATTAGCGCGTTGGGGTATCACTCCTTTCCCGAAAAATTGGATTGAAATTTTAGAAAGAGTGCGTCGAGTTGACTTATTTGGTGAAGCGGCGCGTCAATTAGGAATGCCGGATATTGAACCCGATCGCCAAAGTTTTGAGTTGTTCGATCGCATGGTGTTTAATCCTGACGATCCGATCGGTTATTTACAACGCCTGACAATTCACCGAGAAATCCGCGTTCAAGAAATTATCATTGATGATTCTAGATCCGAAGCAGCTTAAATCGTCATAAGTCATTAGTCTTATGTCATTAGTGAAAGATTCCTCCAAATGACAAATGACAAGTGACAAATGACCAATAACAAATGACCAATAACAAACAACAACCATGCAAACAGCCAACAACACTAGCATTCAACGTCAAGAAACAATCACTCGCGAACCTTTTTTAGTGATCGATCAAGTTTCCAAAACTTATCCAACTCCTAATGGTTTATATCCGGTATTAGAAAATGTTAACTTCACCGTTTATGAAGGAGAATTTGTCTGCGTTATCGGTCACTCCGGTTGCGGTAAATCAACTTTATTAAACATGGTTTCTGGGTTTAATAAACCAAGTGAGGGCGAAGTTAGATTGCGGGGAAATTTAATTACAAAACCAGGGCCCGATCGGATGATGGTTTTCCAAAATTACGCCCTTTTGCCTTGGAAAACAGCTTACGAAAATATTTATCTGGCAGTAAAAACCGCTTTTCCTAAAAAGTCTAAGGCGGAAAAACACGAAATTGTTGAAGAACATTTGGCAATGGTGGGATTAACAGAAGCTGCCCACAAACGCCCCCATCAACTATCAGGAGGAATGAAGCAAAGAGTGGCGATCGCCCGCGCTTTAGCTATCCGTCCAGAAATCCTCATTTTAGACGAACCTTTTGGCGCTTTGGATGCAATTACTAAGGAAGAATTGCAAGAAGAATTATTGAGTATTTGGCGAGATCATCGCACTACCGTATTGATGATTACCCATGATATTGATGAGGCATTGTTCCTTGCCGATCGCTTAGTCATGATGACAAATGGCCCTGCTGCCAACATTGGCGAAGTGATGAATATTCCTTTTCCTCGCCCACGCGATCGCGCCCAAATCATGGAAGACCCCCAATATTACGAACTGCGGAACTACGCCCTCGACTTCCTCTTCCGTCGCTTTGCCCACGTTGAGTAGGGATTGGGAAGACGATCGCCCACAGACTTCCAGTCTGTGGCTACACAAACAAAGCCTGCCTACGCAGGCTTCAAAACCCTTAAATTTCCCTAAGTCCGCGCAGGCGGACTTAGTTTGTGTAGCCGCGATTTCTAATCGCCAAGGCTAATCGCAAAAGCAAAACTCTCCCAGTCCCCAGTCGTAGGGGCAATTCATGAATTGCCCCTACCCCAGTCCCCAAATCATGTAGAAACAGCATTTTATTCATGCAACATATTCATTAAGAAAGATTTTTTGTTACTAAAGATACCGTTTACCTCTGTTTATTCTCTAAACTTAAGAACATAAGGCTACGAAATCACAGAAATCGATGAAATATAGCGGGTTTTAAACAGAAGGAGAAGTTTTACAAAATTAAATAAATCTTTCTCTAAGCCAACAGTTTTTTTATCCTTTATTTATGAAATATCTTGTCACCAAAAGAAACGTTCTGTCTAAAGATAGATTTACTAGACAGAAGCTAGAAAGTTGTAACAAAATCTACAAACTAAGCCTGATTAGCCGCATAGCATGAAACGAAAAATAGGTCTTAGTAACTAAGGTTTTAATTTACGAATTTGAAGATAAATAAAGGAATTAAGTGGAGGAATAACTGATGACAAGTACTATCACACCACCAACAACAAGCACTCAGAATAAGTTTGAAAAATTCAAAGCTGAGAAAGACGGTTTAGCTGTCAAGGAACAATTAGAAGAATTTGCCCGGATTGGTTGGGAAGCGATGGATGAAACCGATCGCGAACATCGCTTAAAATGGCTAGGAATCTTTTTCCGTCCTGTTACTCCCGGCAAATTTATGATGCGTTTGCGCTTACCAAACGGCATTATTAACAGCGATCAAATGCGGGTTTTAGGCGAAATTGTGCAGCGTTATGGTAGCGATGGAAATGCTGATATTACTACCAGACAAAATCTGCAATTACGGGGAATTCGGATTGAAGATATACCGGATATTTTCCGCAAAATGAAAGCCGTTGGTTTAACCAGCGTGCAGTCAGGAATGGATAACGTTCGTAACATTACAGGTTCGCCTGTGGCGGGAATTGATGGTGATGAATTGTTCGACAC
This sequence comes from Floridaenema aerugineum BLCC-F46, assembly GCF_041929345.1. Lineage (NCBI taxonomy): Bacteria > Bacillati > Cyanobacteriota > Cyanophyceae > Aerosakkonematales > Aerosakkonemataceae > Floridanema > Floridanema aerugineum. Next base: position 55,144 of record NZ_JBHFNQ010000052.1, on the reverse strand, counting down.
CAGAGAACTTTGTCAACAAGTGCAAGACATGATTACTAATCATGGTGAAGGTAACTCAGAATTTACGAATTTGCCTCGGAAGTTCAATATTGCGATCGCCGGATGTCGTGACAATTCCGTTCACGCCGAAATCAACGACATTGCCTTTATCCCCGCATTTTTAAACGAAACTTTTGGCTTTAACGTATTAGTTGGCGGCTTCTTTTCTGCTAAACGTTGCGATGCTGCGATTCCCTTAAATGCTTGGGTTCCCCCTAGCGATGTTGTAGGATTATGCAGAGCAATTTTAGAACTTTTTCGCGACAAAGGTTTACGCGCCAATCGGCAAAAAGCCCGGTTAATGTGGTTAATTGATGAAATCGGTTTAGCACAATTCCGCACAGAAGTAGAAAACCGACTCGGAAAACCTCTCGCAACAGCAGCCGCCAAAGACGAAATTGTTTGGGAAAAACGCGATCATATTGGCGTTTACAAACAAAAACAACCAGGATTAAACTTCGTTGGTTTACATATTCCCATTGGGCGTTTATTTGCCCCAGATATGTTTGAACTTGCCAGAATCGCCGATGTTTATGGCAATGGAGAAATTCGCCTAACAGTTGAAGAAAATCTGATTATTCCCAATATTGCAGATGCCAAATTAGAGGCATTTTTAGCTGAACCAATCCTAGAAAAATTTAGCATCAATCCGACACCTTTAAATCGGGCATTAGTTTCTTGTACAGGGGCACAATTCTGCGGCTTTGCCTTGATTGAAACTAAAAATCGCGCCTTAGCAATGATTAAGGAATTAGATGCTGAATTAACACTAACTAAACCAGTGAGAATTCATTGGACTGGTTGCCCAAATTCTTGCGGACAACCCCAAGTTGCTGACATTGGTTTGATGGGAACTAAAGTTAGAAAAGATGGGAAAACTGTCGAAGGTGTTGACCTTTATATGGGCGGAACAGTTGGTAAAGATGCCCATTTAGGGAGTTGTGTGAAAAAGGGAATTCCCTGTGAAGATTTGAAACCTGTATTACAGGATTTGTTGATTAACCAATTTGGCGCAAAACTCCGCACTAGCCAAAGTTAATTAACTGACAATTTTGCGAAAAGCCAATCGCAATTAGGTCTAGGCAAGATTGATATCAAAGATATCTTGTCTCTACCTTTTCTTACTAAATTTTAGGCTCTTGCTTTGTTTTAAGGAATGTAGAAATGTTAAATGAACTCTGGTCATTTCAAGGAAGATACCGAATCTTACACTTGACTTGGTTTGCCTTTTTTCTGTCTTTTGTGGTGTGGTTTAACTTCGCTCCATTTTCCACAGCAGTACAAGAATCGTTGAATTTGAGTGTAGGACAAATCAAAACTCTAGCTATTTGTAACGTAGCTCTCACAGTACCAGCCCGAATTATTATCGGTATGGTTTTAGATAAATATGGGCCGAGAATTACTTACTCTTTGCTGCTGATTTATGCAGCGATTCCCTGTTTAATGTTTGCCTTCGCTCAAGATTTTAATAGTTTAGTAATTAGCCGTTTATTACTAAGTATTGTTGGTGCGGGTTTTGTAATTGGAATTCGCATGGTAGCTGAATGGTTTCCGCCGAAAGAAATTGGTTTAGCTGAAGGAATTTATGGCGGTTGGGGAAACTTTGGTTCAGCAGCAGCAGCCTTTACTTTACCGACAATTGCGACAGTTGCTTCCGTAATGGCGGCAGGTCAAATTAATTGGCGATTTGCGATCGCACTAACCGGAATCATCGCTGCTGTTTACGGCGCAATTTATTATTTCAACGTTCAAGATACTCCCACTGGAAAAGTTTATCAACGTCCCAAAAAACACGGCGGCATTGAAGTTACCACCAAAAAAGATTTCTGGTTTTTGATGGTAATGAATATTCCTCTTTCTGGGATTCTCGCTGTTCTAGCTTGGCGCTTAAATATAGTCGGTTTCTTCAACCAAACCCAACTTTATATTGCTTGGTTTTTACTATTTTGTTTGTACGCTTTCCAAGGATACAAATGCTGGGAAGTGAACAAAGAATTAGTGACAGGTAAAAAACGCTATCCCGCAGAAGATCGTTACGAATTTTCTCAAGTAGCATTGTTAGAACTGACTTATTTTGTTAACTTCGGTTCTGAATTAGCAGTAGTTTCAATGCTACCAACATTCTTTGAAAATACCTTTACTTTAGATAAAATATTGGCTGGTGCGATCGCGGCTTCCTACGCTTTCATGAACTTAGCAGCACGTCCCGGTGGTGGCTTAATTTCTGATACACTTGGTAGCCGCAGATTAACCATGACTGTACTCACAGGTTGCATGGGAATTAGTTATCTATTATTCGGTGGAGTTAGTAGTAATTGGTGGTTGCCATTTGCCATCCTATTAGTAATGCTTTGCTCATTCTTTGTCCAAGCTGGAGAAGGTTCCACATTTGCGATCGTTCCCTTAGTAAAACGCCGAGTTACAGGTCAAATTGCCGGAAACGTTGGTGCTTATGGAAACGTTGGCGCAGTCGCTTATTTAACTCTGTTTAGCTTGTTACCTGAAGGACAAGTAGGAAACACCATTTTCTTTCAAACATTGGGGGTTTGTGCTTTAATAGTTACCTTCCTTTGTTGGTTTTTCCTCAAAGAACCCAAAGGTTCCTTCTCTGCACATCATGAAGGCGAAGCCGCCGGAACAGAGATGCAAAAACCTAGTCTTCCTTCCAGATTAGCTTACGAAAAAGAACAAGGGGAATAAAAGTTATTGGGGAATGGCGATCGCTAATTAAAAAACAACTAACAAAAAAATTAAGCAACGGGGAAAATTAAAAGCATTCTTTCCCCAATCCCCAATCCCCAATCCCCAATCCCCAAGAAATTTTAACGATAAGGTTTTAGATAAATTATGACTGACTCAACAAAAACACTTTGTCCCTATTGTGGTGTAGGCTGTGGTTTAGAAGTGTCTCCACCAGCACAACCAGGAAAACCTGTAAATAGAGACAGTCAAGGATATCCAATTTGGAAAGTACAAGGCGATCGCAACCACCCTTCAAGTCAAGGTATGGTATGTGTTAAAGGTGCAACAATTGCCGAATCTTTAAACAAAGACCGCTTACTTTATCCCATGATGCGAGAAACTTTAGACCAACCTTTTCGCCGTGTAACTTGGGATGAAGCACTCAACACCATAGTTAAAAGAATTCAAACAGTTCGCTACACTCAAGGCGAAGATGCTATCTGTATGTATGGTTCCGGGCAATTCCAAACTGAAGATTATTATGTTGCCCAAAAACTCATCAAAGGTTGTCTCGGTACTAACAATTTTGATGCCAATTCTCGCCTTTGTATGTCCTCAGCAGTATCGGGATATATTCAAAGTTTTGGTGCCGATGGCCCTCCTTGTTGTTATGATGATTTAGAATTGACAGATTGCGCGTTTTTAATCGGAACAAATACCGCAGAATGTCACCCAATTATATTTAACAGATTGCGGAAATATCACAAAAAAAGCAACGGCAAAGTCAAAATGATTGTCGTCGATCCACGACGCACAACCACCGCCGAAGCCGCAGATTTACACTTAGCAATTAACCCTGGAACAGATATAGATTTAATGAATGGAATTGCCCATTTATTGTTACGTTGGGGTCATATTGACTACCAATTTATCGATGAATGTACGGCAAATTTCCCCGCTTATGCAGAAGTAATTAGTCAATATCCGCCCGAATATGTCGCGAAAAAATGCGGCATCACAATTCAGGAATTAGAAACTGCTGCCCGTTATTGGGGACAGTCAAAAAGTGTCTTGTCGATGTGGTCAATGGGTGTTAATCAATCTTCCGAAGGAACTGCCAAAGTTCAAACGATTAACAACTTACATTTAATGACCGGACAAATCGGAAAACCAGGGGCAGGGCCTTTTTCTTTGACTGGTCAACCTAATGCAATGGGAGGCAGAGAAGCTGGCGGTTTGTGTCACATTCTCCCCGGTTATCGCCTGGTAAAAAATCCCCAACATCGCGCCGAAGTCGAAGAATTTTGGGGACTTCCTCCTGGAAGAATTGCTGCTAAACCTGGTCTTACTGCTTGGGGAATGATCGAAGGTTTAGAAACAGGAAAAGTGGGATTTTTGTGGATTGCGGCAACAAATCCGGCGGTGAGTATGCCAGATTTAGAAAGGGTGAAAAAGGCATTGTTACGATCGCCCTTCACCGTCTATCAAGATGCCTATTACCCAACAGAAACCGCAGCTTATGCCCATGTTTTATTACCCGCTGCCCAGTGGAGTGAAAAAACTGGAACTATGACAAATTCGGAACGGCGAGTTACACTTTGTTCAGCGTTTCGCGATCGACCCGGAGAAACCAAAGCTGACTGGGAAATCTTCGCCGAAGTTGGTAGACGTTTAGGCTTTACCGAACAATTTAAATTTACTAATTCCGCCGAAGTTTACGCCGAATTTGCCCAATTAACCAAAGGACGACCTTGCGATCTTACAGGATTAAGTCACGAAAAACTAAAAGCCCAAGGCCCTCAACAATGGCCTTGTCCCGCTGATGGTAATCTATTAAAAGGCGCACCCGCCCGACTCTACACTGACCATCGTTTCCACACTCCCGACGGACGCGCCCGCTTTGCCGCATACCACTCTCGCGGATTAGCCGAACCACCAGACCCAGATTTTCCCTTCGTCCTAACAGTAGGCAGACTTTACGGACATTGGCACACCCAAACCCGCACCGGGAGAATTGATAAAATTACCCAAATGCACCCTAATCCTTTCATCGAAATTCATCCTCGCGATGCCGCAAAATTGGGGATTCAAGATGAAGAATTAGTCGAAGTGCTGAGTCGGCGCGGAGTTGCCCGTTTTCCCGCTAAAGTCACCCAAGCGATCGCCCCCGGAACAGTTTTTGTCCCGATGCACTGGGGCGCACTTTGGGCAAAAGACGCAGAAGCCAACGTTTTAACCCATCCCGAAGCTTGTCCAATTTCCTTTGAACCAGAATTAAAAGCCTGCGCCGTACAATTGGCAAAGGTTACAGCAGACAATCTCTCTGCTGATACTTTACTGATATCCCCAAAATCTAGTATGCTTTCTCCGTTACCTTCTGTGTGAAGCAGACCTAAAAAATGGGATTTTTCAGGGACTTGTCCAAACAAGCGAAACGTATGAGTAGCGATGAGGAGTTTCTAGGTTTTATTAAAGTTATAGAAAGCCTAGTCTCCAAAATCCTTTCCTTGGCAATGGTTGCGGTTATTTTAGTTTCAGTTGTAGACTTAATTGTTTATTTATGGCAAGACTTATTTTTTCAGCCACCAGTAGGGTTTTTCTCGACCACTGTTATTAAAATTTTTGGCTTTTTTCTGAATATTTTAATTGCTTTAGAACTATTAGAAAATATTACCGCCTACCTGAAAAATCATGCTGTTCAGGTTGAATTAGTTATTATCACTTCTTTGGTGGCTGTAGCTAGAAAAATCATTATTTTAGATTTAGAGAAAGTTGATGGCATAGAATTGATTGGTTTAGCGATCGCTATTCTAGCTTTATCAATTAGTTTCATGATCGTTCGCTTTATAAATAAGAGATCCCGTGATGAGCACTAAATTCTTTCAATTCGAGGCAGATTTTGTTAGTAGCTTGCGCTGTATTCCTATGGTGGTCAGGTATAAATTGGACACTTGCGGAATCAAGTTAAAATTATCCCATTGGAATCATTTTAATTTAGCAGAAAGAGAAGCACTGGTAGACCTACCCTGTACAACCGCAAATGAAATAAAAACCTATCGGGAATTTCTCCAGCAATTAGTAACTAAGCAAACTGGATCGCCCGCGTCCGAATTAGCAATTGAACAAAATCCTGCTTGGATGGATAGCAAAAATATTCCTTCTGAGGTGTTAGAAAAAGCCAAGGAAGTAGGGGTAAATATTACAATTGAACAATGGGAAAATTTGTCTTTTGTGCAACGTTTTGCTTTAATTAAACTTAGCCGTCCCAGCCATGAAAATCATAACTTTTTGCCAGCAATGAAAGAGTTTAATTTGATGTAAAGTCGGGGCAATTCATGAATTGCCCCGACCACTGGGGACTGGGGACTGGGATTTCTTATATAAATCGATCGGGTTTACTTTAGTTCTGATTCTGTTGATTCTTCAGGGAAAAAGTTTTTTTCTAGTATTTGCTCTAAATTGTAACTGCATTCTTTACTGAGATCTTGCACCTGCGATGCGAGCTATTAGCCCGGAAATCAATTTCCGGGCTAATAGCTTCGAGTCCATTTTAATGGACTCAAAGCCTTTGAATATTACGAATATTTCTGAAAATTTTCAAACCGCTCCAGACACAGAGGACGCTCCAGAGAAGAAGGAGTTTTTATGATTTCTTTCAAGCGGCTAATTCGCTAACTCCTAACTTTTTAAACATTGCTTCTCGTGCTTGCATTGCTAACCCATCATCTAATGATTTTAACTCAACATTTGTCTGATATTTTTGTTGTAAAGCTGTTTTAATTAACCAATCAGCTAAAAAGGGATTTTTCGGTAAAACTGGGCCATGAGAATAGGTAGCGATCGCATTATGATAAAACGCCCCCTCCATCCCATCTTCGCCATTATTTCCGTAACCGCTGATTACTTTTCCTAACGCTTCAACTTTACCTAAATAAGTCCTTCCGCCATGATTTTCAAAGCCAATAATTACAGGCGGTTTACCTAACATTGCTCTTAATTCTTCAGCTAATCTCGATGCAGTAATTTCAAAAACTACGTTACCAATACAGCGTTTTGCGTCAATTCCCGGATGCTTACTTACAAAGTCAAATAACCCTAAACCTTCAATTCTTTGACCTAATGCAGGTTCATAATAATGACCTAATAATTGGGGTGCGCCACAGGTAAAAACTCCGGGTGTTCCTGCTTCAATTTTCTCGCGCAATGCGGTTGCTTTGGCACCTTTTAAATCGCGCATGACTATTTCTTGTTGTCTGTCTTGTGCGCCGCCACCAACTAACAAATCAACTTGATGAATTTCTGTTACTGATGCTTGCAAATCTAGGGGAATTACTTGTACATTGAATCCATACCATTGGGCGCGTTGTTGGATGCAGATGACGTTTCCGCGATCGCCATAAGTACTCATCAATGTGGGATAAAGCCAACCAATTTTTAATTCCATCTGTTGATTGTTCATTGTGTTTTTAATGGGGTTAAAACTAAACTACCTCTTGCCGGAAATTTGCCGTTTGCAGGTTGTTCAAATCGCCAGTGTTGGATAAACTGGTTTAAGAAATTCTGCCCTAAAATTCCGTCAACTGCAAGCACTTTCAACACTGAAGTATTTAAAACTACTGCTTCTAGATTATTTAGTTGGTAATTTTGCATTTTAACTTGGTCAAGTGTGAGAGATTTTGCAGGTTCTAAACCGCAAAAACCTTGCACGCTGATATCTTGCATTTTACTAGAATCGACAGCTAATTTATCCGCTACTTCCTGGGAAATAAAGATACTTTCCGCGCCAGTATCAATTAAAAAAGTAAATGGCCCTTTCCCATTAATTTCTACTTCTGCTAACATAACGCCTAGTTTACCTTGCAGAGGAATAGCACGATTTTTCTCTGCTCTGGGTAACACGGAAGGCGACAAAAGTTGTAATTGTTGTTTTTGGGGATTGATTATTAAATCAAACTGACTAAAAAAATCCATTCCCAAAACGCCTGTTAATTCATCAGGAATTACCGCCTTTGACAATTCTAAAACCATTAAATCATTGATTTGGGCAGTTTGGGCATTTATAGTCGGTAAACGATGTAAGGTAGCATCCATATTTAAGCAATCATTACCCGCCACAGCAAATTGCACTCTTTCTCCGGGAATTACAGTTCCTTTTAAGTTTAATTCTCGGCTTAATTGAGTTGCAATCATCGAAGTTGCTGCACCTGTATCTACTAAATATCTGCCAGATTTTCCCCCTAATTTTAAATCAATAGTCCAAACTTGTCCGCCTTCAACTAAACGCATTGGTAAAGTCGCTTCGCCTGAAACTTTTGGCGGTGGTAGTTCCATATTTTGCAAACGAACGATCGCTTTTAGCTGCGATATTTTGTCAAGTGCAAAGCTTGTTTTTAAATTCAGATTAATCGCTGAGACGGAAATATTTTCTATTAAACCACAGATGAAACACAGATGAACACAGATGAACACAGATGAAATTAAAAATAACCTTGACTTACTCATATAATTCTCGTTTTTCTCTCCTCTCCTCTCTGGAGCGTCCTCTGCGTCTGTAGCGGTTCCAAAAAAAACATTAAACTAAGAACAAGTAGTTAAAGGATTACCACATTGATCGTCAACTGCTAACCAACCTTGAAGTCTTTGATAACCAACAAACGCCCATTTACCTTGACATCCTAACAATTTTACTCCTGTATTAGAAGGAATTGTTCCTATTTCCTTTCTGCCGCGATCGGGTCTAGAATAAACAGAAACTTTCTTTTTATCATAACCGCGAGTAGTAGTGCCTAATTTAGAAGCGTAAACCCAACCTTTCCCTGTAAAAACCGTTTTCCCACTCGCATCTTCAGCTTTATTAATTGCTAACCAATTGCCTTGAGAAGCAATTACATCAACCAATACTCCATCTGTATTTGTCGGCAATTTTCCCAAAATTTGTCCGTTAATATTTGGGTTGGCGCGAACATTTAAACCTTGAGGATCTTTATCAATCACGTAAGCGTAGATTTGACAAGCTTTTTGATTAGATGCCACTTGTTTTTGTAAGTCTGTAGGTACAGATTGAGAAACCAAAAACAGATTGGGATTTTGCCAACCGACGACAACACCTAATAATACATTAGCTAACAATGCGAGTTTCATAAGTGCTCCTGGGAAATTTAAAGGATTTGTTTACCTGTCAGCAATCCCCGCACTTCTAACATTGCCGAATAGGTTGGTAAAATGTGTAAAGTTTCACCAACTGAGGTGTGTTCTAATGCGGTAGCGATCGCCTCCGATAAATCCTCTTTGACGATCAATTTACAGCCATTGTTCCCGTTAGTTTGGCTATACTTAATCCGTAACGCCATATCATAAACGCGATCGCCACTAACCACAATATTTCCCCCCGATGCAACCAACTTTTCAGTATCTACATCCCAAATCCAAGAAACATCAGTACCATCGGGAATGCGATCGTTTAAAACCATCAAAGTAGTAGCCGCACCACCAGCTTTTTTAATCTCATTCACTGTGCGAATTGTCTCATTCATCCCCACCGGATTTTTAGCTAACAAAATCCGCACTTTCTTACCCGAAATTTCTAACTCTTCCGCCCGTCCGAAAGCAGCTTCAAAAGTTTTGATTGTCTCTAAAATAACTTTTTCTGCAACGCCGATTTGTTGCGCTAATAACGTAGCCGCTAGGGTATTATATTTATTGTAAAGTCCGATGAGAATTTGCGGCCATTTGCTACTATCAATATTAACTTTGCTCTTTTTAAATCCGCAATTCGGGCAATCAAAATCTCCTAAATGGGAAAGGTAAACACCTTGATAATTTAAAGATTCACCGCAACTTGGACAGTAAATTGAGTCTACCGCGTGCGGAATTTCATCTAAATAATATTGCGGTTCGCTTAAGCCAAAGAATAAAACTTTTTGCTGTAAATTCTGCCCTAAATGAGATAAAGTCGGATCGTCAGCATTAGCAATGATCGCTGTATCTTGAGGGAGAGTTGCGATCGCTTTTGACCAACGTTGGCTAATTATATCAACTTCCCCATATCTATCCAACTGATCCCGAAACAAATTCAAACACAAAATAAACTTCGGTTGAATCTTCGGTAAAACCTTGGGAATCACATTTTCATCAACTTCTAAAATCGCGTAATCTGCCTTTAACTTACCGAACAAATTAGTCCGTTCAATTAACGCCGTAGCTAAACCATTTTCTAAATTCGCGCCAGCTTCATTATGTACAACTCGCCAACCTTGATTTTCTAACATTTTTCGCAGCAACCGCGAAGTTGTAGTTTTCCCATTCGTCCCCGCAATCATAATTACGCCATACTTCACTTGGCGACTCAACAAAGATAAAATCTTTGGTTGAATTCGACTAGCAATTTCTCCGGGTAAAACACTGGCTGCACCTAGTTTGAGCGCTCGAATTATATAAGTAATTGTATTTGCCGCTGAAACTGCCACACTCAATCGCAATTGATCCACCAAATTAATTTTCACTACCCCATCCTTGCGAACGACTAAAGTCATTACTACAAACCTACAAACTCAGTTGGGATTATATCGTTTCTTTGGAAGTTTGCTACAGACGATCGATCTTGCCTCAAAAAATAAGAAGTGATACCGCCTTTATAACTGACGGTATCACTTCTTAAGCAATTGTTGAATTTATTACACCAAATCCACTCCTGATTACCAAAGACCGCGAATTGGTGGCGGTGGTGGTGGCGGTGGTGGTGGCGGTGGTGTTACCGCAATTGGTGGTCTGTACAATCTCACTTCGTAACCGCACTGTAACCTTGTTGCTTCCACCAGCGTTCCCGGTCGCAAAGGCAGGACGGCGGCATCCACCAAATCCAGCCTAACATCTTCAAATTGACCGTCTTCCGCTTTAATTGTGGCTATATCGCCGACAATGCTGACTATTCTGCCAATCAGCTTCTCTCCCGTGTCTAATTTCAGGCGATTTCTTTCTTGCCCTTGTTGGGAGTCACAATAACTTCTTTGTTTTGTACTAGGTGGTTCAGCAGCGATCGCTGGATGCACTGCTAGCAGGGTCAGCAACAGCAATACCCCCCTGCTCATCAATGCGTTCACTTTCCTCACATCCATTACAACCTCACTTGGAGACGAATTTGCTACAGACAGAACTCTTTTGCTCAGTTCTTGGTAGCTACCCGGAGCATATCTACTAAAAATTCACCAGTTGCCAGAGGTAGTTGCTTTTTTTGGGAACTTTATTATATAGACATTGGTCACGGATAGACAGGTAATAATACCTGGCTTTTTTAGCGCTATTTAGAACCGCAGAAAGCGCATCTACAGCAAATAGCACTTCTTGACACTCCCACCGCTAGATCGCAAGCAATAAGCGTGGGATTCCTGATTCATCGAGCGATGCTTTTTAATGTCAAAATTAACGAGTCTTACTCACTCTCCACAGGCTTAAAATCCGGTATGCCCTACCGTACTGCTCGCGTCTTTGGCTTTGAACTTGTCCTTTGCACCTGGTTTTTCGCGAAAAGACTCCATTTCTTGGCCAATTGAATCCTAACATGAATTACTCAAGAATGTTTCCAGAGGGTCGGTTTATTTGTCAAGAGCAATTGATCTGGTTACTAACCCTAATAGCTCCGATACGCTACGCGAACAGCTATACCGGGAGTCAAGAGAGCTTGATTTAACATAGCGGATCTTTGACTAAAAAAGCATGAGTAGGAAATTAAAATACTATAAGATCTAACCGACAAGCTGACATAAGTCTGAATTCTCGTTATATCGTTTGCTAGGAATAACAAATGAAAGGAATGGTGAGAGGAGAAGCATTAACTAAAAGCTTCCTGCTAATCTGCTTTAGTACAGCATTTTTAACTTTGTGGACTCAACAGCTGGCTACAGCCTCTATCTTCAGGAATAAGGAAGTAGAACTTGCGAAAAGTCAGCTAATACCCCAAGGTCATGTAGTATCCACAACTGCATTACCAACTCAAACTCCTGATACTGTGCAACCATCTCCTGTAAGTCCAGTTGAAGATACTTGGTTGAAGATTAAGTTAAAAGAACGTCGCGTTTATGTTTACCGAGATCATCAGGTAAAAACTAGTTTTCCGGTTGCGATCGGCAAACCTGGTTGGGAAACTCCCACAGGCAGATTTCAAGTAATACAAATGGTTAAAGATCCAGCTTGGCAACATCCTTGGAATGGGAAAATTTTTCCCCCCGGCCCAAATAATCCTTTAGGTGTGAGATGGATTGGTTTTTGGACTGATGGCAAAAATACCATTGGTTTTCATGGTACTCCCAACGAACGAGTGATGGGACAAGCAGTTTCTCACGGTTGCGTCAGAATGCGAAATCCTGATGTAGTTGCTCTATTTGAATTGGTCAAAGTAGGCACAACAGTAGTAGTAGAACATTAGTATATCTACGGTTAAATTTCGGCAGTTTTCACCAAAAATTTCCCCATCTACTTCTCCCTGCACTCAAAGTGCAGGGTTTATTTCTATTAAGTCTTTACCTGTTTGCTTTTAACTACATAAATGTTGTTTATTTAGAAATATTACTAAGCTAACTCTTTATTTCTTAAATCTCAATCTAACTACATTAGTTTATTATCTGTTGAGAAATGTTATTGATATTTACAAAATAAAATTTACAAACATTAAGTAATGCTGTTTAAATCAGCACAGATGAAAGTAATTATGCAAAACTAAAGTCAGAAGCCAAAGCGTAGTTATGTTACATGAACAAAAGCAACACAAGCATACAATCTCAAGTTAACCAACAGTAAAAGACCAGTGAGATAGCCAAAAATCCGTCTTTTCTTAAATAAGAGACTAAGAAAAAGGAAAGAAAAGATTAAGCTAGATGAGTTTGACTTGTTGAATGTGTTATGAGCTACAAAAACACCTTGGGCGTTAAAAGATACTAGCTCGAAACCGTAAGGAAATAAACTATGCAATCGACAACAACAAAAAACCCACAAAAAGCAACAAAAGAACATCCCAGCGGAGATAAGCGTTTTAAGGCATTAGACATTACGATGAAGCGTAATCAACACCGTCAAGATGCCTTAATTGAAGTACTACATAAAGCACAAGAATCATTTGGTTATTTAGAAGAAGATGTATTACTCTATGTTGCCAGAGGATTGAAGTTACCTTTAAGCCGTGTCTATGGTGTCGCCACATTCTATCATCTATTTTCTTTGAAACCGAGTGGCGCTCATAGTTGTGTAGTTTGCTTAGGTACTGCTTGTTATGTAAAAGGTAGCGGACAAGTTTTAGAAGCACTAGAACAAAAAACTGGAATTCATCAAGGAGAAACTACTCCAGATGGACAAATGTCGCTGATGTCAGCACGTTGTATTGGTGCTTGTGGCATTGCACCCGCAGTGGTTTTTGATGGCACAGTAGCGGGTAAAGTTACACCTGAAGAAGCGCTAGAAAAAATCAAAGGCTGGGGAGTTAAGCAGGAGTAATTGCTAATTAATTCCTGGGAAACTTACCAATTACCAAATAGTATTGACGAATTAGTGATTTAACGACTATGGATATCACAGAATTGCAAGAAATTGCGGAAAAGGAACGTGCTAATCAGAAAGAAATTCGCGTTCATTGCTGCACTTCTACAGGTTGCCGTGCTGCCAATTCAATGGGAGTAAAAAAGAATTTGGAAGCGGCGGTTAAAGATCATGGAATGGGCGATCGCGTTCAAGTTGTCGGCGTTGGTTGCATGGGCTTTTGTGGCAATGGCCCATTAGTAGAAATTGTCTCCCAAGAAAAACTTTACGAACAAGTTACACCCAACGATGCAGAAAGTATTATTAATGCTTTAAATGGTGGTGGTATTCCTACTGCACCAGAAGGCGATTTAAAACATCCATTTTTTGCTCGTCAAGTGCGAATTGTTCGGGAAACTAGTGGCAAAATTGATCCCGAAAGAATAGAAGAATATATCGCTGCTGGTGGTTATCAATCACTATATAAAGTGATTCATGATTTCACACCGCAACAAGTAGTAGAAGAAATTACTAAAAGCGGTTTGCGGGGTCGAGGTGGCGCAGGTTATCCTACAGGTTTGAAATGGGCAACTGTGGCGAAAATGCCACCCGGACAAAAGTATGTAGTTTGCAATGGTGATGAAGGCGATCCCGGTGCATTCATGGATCGATCGGTCCTAGAAAGCGATCCCCACAGAGTTTTGGAAGGAATGGCGATCGCAGCTTATGCCGTTGGCGCAAGCGAAGGTTACATTTACGTTCGCGCCGAGTATCCTTTAGCCATTGAACGATTAGAAACTGCCATCAAACAAGCTAAAAAATACGGCATTTTAGGCAGTCAAATCTTTGAATCAAATTTCGACTTTAAAGTGAGCATTCGCATCGGTGCAGGTGCATTTGTTTGCGGCGAAGAAACAGCTTTAATTGCATCCATTGAAGGCGGTAGAGGAAATCCTCGCCCTCGTCCTCCTTATCCAGCACAATCGGGACTTTGGGATTGTCCAACTTTAATTAATAACGTAGAAAGCTTCGCTAATATCGCCGTAATTATCCGCGAAGGTGCAGAATGGTACGCTAGTATTGGCACCGAAAAAAGCAAAGGAACCAAGATTTTTGCTCTCACTGGAAAAGTGAAAAATAACGGTTTAATTGAAGTGCCAATGGGCATTACTTTGCGCGAAATAGTTGAGGAAATGGGCGGCGGAATTCCAGGCGGCGAAGTAAAAGCTGTGCAAACAGGTGGGCCTTCTGGCGGTTGTATTCCTGCTTCTTTGTTGGATACTCCTGTTGATTATGAATCACTCGCTAAAGTCGGATCGATGATGGGTTCTGGCGGTATGGTGGTGATGGATAAAGACACAAGTATGGTGGAAGTTGCCCAATTTTATATGGAATTTTGTCGGGGCGAAACTTGTGGAAAATGTATCCCTTGTCGCGCTGGTACGGTGCAAATGTATCAGGCTTTAACTAAGATTTTGAAGGGCGAAGCGACTGAGGTTGATTTGGTGAAGTTGGAAGAACTTTGCGACATGGTTAAGTTTACTAGTTTGTGCGGTTTAGGTCAGTCGGCACCTAATCCAGTTTTGAGCACTTTGCGTTATTTCCGTGAGGAATATTTGGCTTTGTTGAAGCAGGGAGTTCTTAATGGAAAGGTTGCTGTTCATGGTTAGAGTTTTAAGGGATTTGAACCGCAGAGACGCAGAGGACGCAGAGAAGAAAAGGGAGGGTTTATGTCTGTTAAGACTTTGAAGATTGATGGTAAGGAAATAGCGATCGAAGAGGGCGCGACGTTATTACAAGCGGCTAAGGAAGCGGGGATCAGAATTCCGACTTTGTGCCATTTGGACGGTGTTTCTGATATTGGTGCTTGTCGATTATGTTTGGTTGAAGTTGCGGGAATTAATCGGCTTTTACCTGCTTGTGTGACGGAAGTTTCGGAAGGAATGGATGTGCAAACAGACACTCCGAAGCTGAAGGAATATCGCAAAATGATTATCGAAATGTTGTTTTCGGAAGGTAATCATGTTTGTGCGGTTTGTGTGGCGAATGGGAATTGTGAATTGCAGGATTTAGCAATAGAAATGGGGATGGATCATTCTCGTTTCCCCTATCGTTTCCCGGAACGCGATGTTGATGTTTCTCATGATGAGTTTGGCATCGATCATAACCGTTGTGTGTTGTGTACAAGATGCGTGAGAGTTTGCGATGAAATTGAAGGTGCTCACGTTTGGGATGTGGGTTTTCGTGGCGCAGCAGCTAAGGTGATTACTGGGTTAAATCAACCTTGGGGCACGGTGGATGCTTGCACTAGTTGCGGTAAATGTGTGGAAGCTTGTCCGACTGGGGCGATCTTCCGTAAGGGCGTAACTGTGGGAGAAATGGATCGCGATCGCAGCAAGTTAGATTTCATCGTTACCGCACGGGAGCAAAAATTATGGACAAGATAAGATTCGCTACAGTTTGGTTGGCTGGTTGTTCTGGTTGCCACATGTCTTTTCTCGACTTAGATGAATGGTTAATTGATTTAGCTGAGAAAGTCGATGTGGTTTACAGTCCTGTCGGTTCAGATATTAAAGAATATCCCGAAAATGTGGATGTTTGTTTTGTGGAAGGTGCGATCGCCAATGAGGAAAATTTAGAGTTAATTCTCAAAGTTAGAGAGAGAACTAAATTCTTAGTTTCCTTCGGTGATTGTGCTGTTACGGCTAATGTTCCAGCAATGCGAAACATGATCAAAGGGACCGATCCGGTGCTCAGGCGCTGTTATTTGGAATTGGGCGATATAACTCCACAATTACCAAATTTTCCCGGCATTGTTCCCGAATTACTTGATAAAGTACGCCCGGTACATGAGGTAATTAAAGTTGATATGTTCTTGCCCGGATGTCCGCCCTCTGCACCAAGAATTCAAGCCGCATTAGAACCACTTTTAAGGGGAGAACAACCTGTAATGGAAGGGCGAGAAATGCTCAAATTTGGTTAATTGTCATTGGTCATTAGTCATTGGTCATTGGTTCGGAAGTTAAAGATAACAAATAACAGATGACAAATGACTAAAACCCACTGATAGTAAAAGTTAAAAAATCAGGGTTTTATGAGTAGAAAAAACTACAAAAATCACATTTTTTGGCAAGGGCTAATTACTCTGTTGTTACTTTTACTCATCGGTGGTATCGTTAGCCAATTTTTGGGGAACTCTTCCTTAGCTGCTGCGGGACAGTCGGCAATCGTTCTTAAGGTGATAGATGGCGATACCATAGATGTAAAAATGGCACAATGCAGAATCCCACTAAACGGAAATCCTCAACAATGTAGAATTCGTCTTGCCTGTATTGATGCGCCAGAAAGGAGGGACAGTCCTTTCTATAAACAAAGCAAAGACCGACTGCAACAATTACTACCTTCGGGAAGCAATATTACCATAAAAGATACAGGAACAAATGCAGGAAATCGTGTGGTTGCTGAAGTATTGACGGGCGGAAACTCTGTCAATATTCAAATGGTCAGAGAAGGTAAAGCAGTTGCTTATTGCCGACATTTAAAGGATTGTCCTGATTTAAGCAACGGTTTATTGAGTGCCGAAGCAGCAGCAAGAAAAGCAGGTTTAGGAGTGTGGAATACCCAACAACCTTGGACAAGAATGAGACAAAATCACCCCTGTCGTAGTTAAGCAAGTAGAGCAAAGATTCAAGAGGATTTTATGTCCAAAACAGTAGTTATTGACCCGGTTACGCGCATAGAAGGACACGCCAAAATTTCGATTTATTTAGATGATGCTGGCGAAGTAGATGATGC
Source organism: Floridaenema aerugineum BLCC-F46 (assembly GCF_041929345.1). Lineage (NCBI taxonomy): Bacteria > Bacillati > Cyanobacteriota > Cyanophyceae > Aerosakkonematales > Aerosakkonemataceae > Floridanema > Floridanema aerugineum. Next base: position 38,125 of record NZ_JBHFNQ010000052.1, on the reverse strand, counting down.
CCGATTTCATGTAGTCGAATTTCGCGGTTTTGAGAAGTTCTGCGAAGGTCGCCCGATGAGTGAAATGGCAGGAATTACAGCCAGAATTTGTGGTATTTGTCCAGTAAGTCACTTGTTAGCTTCCGCAAAAACTGGCGATAAAATTTTAGCCGTAAAAATTCCGCCAGCAGCCGACAAATTGCGCCGAATGATGAATTTGGCACAAATTACTCAGTCTCACGCTTTAAGTTTTTTCCATCTCAGTAGCCCCGATTTCTTGTTAGGATGGGATAGCGATCCCGCAACTAGAAATGTGTTTGGTTTAATTGCCGCTGATGCAGAATTAGCCAGAAAAGGTATTCGTTTGCGTCAGTTTGGACAACAAATTATCGAATGGTTAGGCGCGAGGAAAATTCACGCAGCTTGGGCGGTTCCAGGTGGTGTGCGATCGCCTCTTTCCGAAGAAGGAAGGACTTGGATTCGCGATCGCTTACCCGAATCTCGCCAAACCATAGAATTAGCTTTAAATCTGTTTAAAGGGATGTTAGATAATCTCACAACAGAAGTCCAAGCTTTCGGTCTTTTCCCATCTTTATATATGGGTTTAGTCGGCAAAAATGGCGAGTGGGAACATTACGACGGACATCTACGTTTTGTCGATAGTGAAGGCAATATTGTGGCTGACGGACTGAGTGAAGATAATTACAAAGACTTCATTGGTGAAGCAGTGGAAACTTGGTCTTACCTCAAGTTTCCCTATTACAAAGATTTAGGTTATCCTGATGGAATTTATCGTGTAGGGCCATTAGCAAGACTGAATGTTTGTAATAATATTGGTACGCCAGCAGCAGATAAAGAATTGTTGGAATTTCGCGATCGCGCAGGTGGAAAAGCTGCAAACTCCTCTTTCTTTTATCACTATGCGAGATTGGTGGAGATATTGGCGGCGATCGAAAAAATTGAACAATTAGTAGACGATCCCGACGTAGTTTCTAGTCGAGTTCGCGCCGATGCAGGTGTTAATAACTTAGAAGCAGTTGGTGTTAGCGAAGCACCAAGAGGCACATTATTCCACCATTATCAGGTAGATGAAAACGGTTTAATTCAAAAAGTTAACCTAATTATTGCTACCGGACAAAATAATTTAGCAATGAACAAAACCGTTACCCAAATTGCTAAACATTACATTCACGGAAACGAAATTCCCGAAGGAATGTTAAACCGTGTCGAAGCAGGAATTCGTGCTTTCGATCCTTGCTTAAGTTGTTCCACTCACGCAGTTGGACAAATGCCATTGCATATCGAATTAATCGCCGCAAATGGCACAGTTGTTAACGAAGTTTATCGTAATTAACAGCTTGGTAGGGTGCGTCAGAAACGACAAATTTAGGCGAAAATACTAATTTTACAATTCTGACGCACCCTACATAACTTAACTTGATTAATTCGGGGATATTTAATTTACAAGGAATCCCAATCCCTAGTCCCTAGTCCCCAGTCCCCAAAGAATATGAAAAAAGAAAATTTATACCTTTGTATGGGTTCTGCTTGTCATCAATTAGGAGTTTATGAAGTATTGCCAAAACTCCAAAGTATGATTATCGAATATCACTTAGAAGACAAAGTAGAGTTAAAAGGTTCCTTTTGCTTGGAAACTTGTAGTGATGGCATCGTCATGAAATTTCGAGACAAGGTATTTATCAAGATTAGTCCAGATAACATTGAGCAAAAATTCACTGAAGAAATTTTGCCAAATATAGTTTAAAAGCGAGGAAATAATGTGTTGAAAAAAAGTGAAAAGTCTCTTTGGGAACTTCTCTGGGAATATGACCCAAACGGCTTAATTGTGATCGATCAATCAATGCAAATTACGCTGGTTAATCCCGCATTTGGTCGAATGTTTCAAGTAGACCGAGAGGAGATCATTGGTCAACCAGCAACAGTAGTTCTCAATGATGTCAAAGATTTTCAAAAAGCCTGGGAAAAAAAACAGGTAATTCGAGTTCCAGAAGTAGAATACTCGGAACTTGATATGTATGTAAAAGAGGTAATTTTTCCGATTCCAGATGAAGATTTGATCGCCTGTATCATGGTGGATATTACCCATGAAATCCATCGCGAAAAAGAAATGATGAAGCTAAAAAGTGAGACCTTAGCTAAAGTAAATGAAGTGGTAGACAATCAAATGAAAGTAGTCCAACAAATTGCTGGGTTACTAGGTGAAACTACCGCAGAAACCAAGGTTAGCTTATTTAAAATAGTCAAAATGTTAGAACGGGAGATTTCTGAAGATGGATAATTTTTTGGATATTTGCGACCTCAGTTTGAATAAAAAGGGGGAAGAACTTTGCGGCGATAAAGTCAAATTTCGCCGCGCTGGAAGTAAAACGACTATTGTGTTGTCTGATGGTTTAGGAAGTGGCGTAAAAGCAAATATTCTCGCTACTCTCACGGCAGAAATTCTGATCACAATGTTGAATGCTGATGTGCCACTTGAAGAAGTGATTAAAACTGTAATTGGCACTTTACCCATCTGTCAGGTAAGGAAGATTGCTTACGCTACCTTTACGGTGATTCAAATCGATCACGAAACTAATAAGTTTAAAGTAATTAATTTTGATAATCCTCCCATTCTCTATTTTAAGAAGGGTAAGTTAGTTCAATTAGAATCAAAGAAAGAACAAATTTTAGATAAGAAAATTACCTTTTGTGAGGGTGATTTGGAAAGGGGGGATTTTTTGGGCGCTGTTAGTGATGGCGTACTTTACGCTGGATTAGGAGAAACTCTTAACTTTGGTTGGGGTTGGGATAGTATTTCTAAATATATTGAAGAATTGTTTATTAGACAAGTGAATACAGCCCGAAATATTGTTCATCATGTAATTAGTGAAACTCATTCTCTTTACCGAGGGAAAATGGGAGATGATGCTACATTTGTGGGGTTATATCTGCGGCGGCGGAATCCTTTAATGGTATTTACTGGCCCACCTTTGGAAAAAACTAAAGATAGAACTTATGTGGATAGATTATTAAAATTTGATGGACGGAAGATAATTTGTGGTGGTACTACAGGTAATATTGTGGCTAAATATCTGGGTGAAACTATTGAAATGGATATTGCTACAATGCGAAAAGATCTGCCTCCGATCGGCAAATTAAAAGAAATAGATTTAGTCACAGAAGGCATATTAACAATTTCTAAGGCGATCGAACTCCTAAGAGATAGCAACTGCGATCCATCAAGATTACCAGTAGATAGTAATGGCGCAGTAATGTTAGCTAGAGAAATTTTAAATGCTGATTCTATCTTGTTTTTAGTGGGGCAGAAAATTAATGATTTTTATCAAAATCCCCTCTTGCCGAAAAACATTTCAATTCGCCGTAGTTTGGTAGAAGAATTAGTAAAAATATTGCAAGCAAAACAAAAGGAAGTTAGTGTGGAGTATTGTTAAAATAACAGTTAGTAATCTTCCTTTAATAAGATGAATTCTAATCTTTCCGCGACATTACAGACTCTAAATAAGTCTTTCATTGTCATTGGTTACGGCAACGATTTACGTAGTGATGATGGCATTGGCCCTCGCGTTGCTCAGGAAGTAGAAGCTTGGGGTGTACCAAATGTTAAATCTTTAGCTTTGCATCAATTAACGCCGGAAATAGCAGACACAATTAAAGATGTTGATGGTGTAATTTTTGTCGATGCTTGTCAATTACCCGATGTTCAGGAGGTGCAAGTATTAACAATAGAAGCAGAAGAAACGGGAAAAAGTATGACCCATAATGTCGATCCCCGATCGCTTCTCGCCCTTTCCCAAACTCTCTACAATTCCCATCCCCATGCTTGGTGTATTAACGTACCAGCTGTTAATTTTGAAATGGGAGAAACTCTTTCTCCGGTTGCAGAACAAGGAGTTTTTCAAGCTTTAGAAAAAATTGATTTTATCCTACGTCAGCAAACTCATCATTAGGAAGTTTAATTTTACAAATGCCCGAAGTTAGCTTAATGGAAAATGCTTATGTTATCGCACGATCGCAAACCGATCGCCCAAATTAACCTGAAAGGCATCCAATTGTTAATTATTGAAAAGGTCGGTAATGTTAGTTGGTTCTGCGGCTTATGATCGTAAGTGAGGACTCACACCTTAGTTAACTATCAGTAACTCTGGGAGAAGATAAACCGTTAAAATATACTACCATGTTTCAAACTGTTGAGAGCGTAAATGTTAACAAAGTTGACATTGATGAAGTGGTAGAGTTTAACAGAGAATTAGCGATCGCCAACATTAAACGAGTCGTTCCTCAAGCAACTACCCTGGAAGTTTCTGCTCGTACAGATTGGCAAATGGAAACTTTTTATAGTTGTTTAGAAGAACACATTACTCATCAATTTACTACTAATGTTTTTAGCCATTAGTTTTTGACAAAAGACTCATCTCTCAGGAATAATTACTAATGGCGATTGATCCAAATTAGAGGTAGAAAAATGTTAAAAGCATCAGATATTATGACCAAAGAAGTCGTCACTATTCGTGGTTCATCGACAGCAGAGGAAGCAGTAAAATTGATGCGAGAAAAAGGGTTGCACACTCTGATTGTCGAGCGTCGCCACGACCAAGATGCTTACGGCATCGTCACAGATAGTGACATTGTTTACAAAGTAGCAGCTTTTGGTCTAGACCCGAAAAAAGTGCGTGTCTATGAAATTATGACCAAGCCTTGCGTTGTGGTCAATCCTGACCTGGGTGTAGAATATGTGGCGCGGTTATTTGCTAATACCAACATTCGCATCGCGCCAGTAATTAAAAATGAATTGATGGGCATAATTTCCATTACTGATATTCTCAGTAAAGGTGACTTTGTAGAACGTCCCAAACAAAATTTCCTTGAAGAGGAAATCCAAAAAGCAGTTGCCAATGCCCGTGCTATTTGTGCAGAAAAAGGCCCAAATTCTAGAGAATGCGCTGTTGCTTGGGATATCGTTGAAGAACTCGAAGCTGAAGCCGCCCACCAACGCGCTAGCAAACTGGAAAAAACTTCATTTGACAAGTATTGCGAGGAATTTCCAGACGCTCTAGAAGCTCGGATGTATGATGTCTAATAAGGTAGGTAATGGGTAATGGGTAACGGGTAATAGGTAAAGAAAAAATTACCTATTACCTATTACCAAAGACTTATAAATAAGCAGAAATGACTAATCATAAATACCCAAAGGGTATTAACGGTGACGATTCTGGAACAAAAACTGGCAGAGTTAGCTTTGGCAGTGTGATTAAAGAAGTTAATCTCGCCTACGTTCCCAAAGCCCAAAATAGATGATTATCTGCTTATTTATGTAAGCTTTGCGCCTTTATTGATGACCAAGAAGCAGCCGAATAAACACTGAGAGATTTAGCTGCAATTAGTAGCAAATCAGACTAAATTAACTTGTATATTTATCAGAGTGGTTATTCTCCTCTCAGTTTATTAATCAGTTTATTAATTCTCAGCAAGCGATCGTTGCAAAGATTACATTTATTTCTGTGAATATTATAAATTGTTACCAAATCTTGATGCAGCGTTAAAAAATACTAAAAAGTTGTCCCCATAATCCATCTTTGGTTAGATGATAAAAGAAGGAGCAATAAGGGAACTACCCTGAGAAAAAATTCTCCGTTAATGCTTATGAGTAAAGGATTGGGTTGATTTCGTACCTGGTTTATCAATAGAAAAAGCAACTACAAAGTTGTTTTAATAAGGCTTAATAATCACCTGTTTCAACAGTGTGGTGACTAAAAATATGGGTGATTTTAGCCAAAGATAAACAAGGCTTACAGAATTTAGGCAGAGAAAAAATACCAACGGAATTCTGTAAAAAAACAAGCAAAACCTAGTGGCTAACAAAGGTTTGAGATAATGACTACAAGAACTTATGCAACGATCGACGGTAACGAGGCAGTAGCTTATGTCGCTTACCGTTTAAATGAAGTAATTGCCATTTATCCGATTACGCCTTCTTCACCGATGGCAGAATGGTCGGATGCCTGGACATCAGAAAATAAACCCAACATTTGGGGAACAGTGCCATCAGTAGTAGAAATGCAAAGCGAAGGTGGCGTTGCTGGTGCAGTTCACGGGGCGCTACAAACGGGCTCGTTAACAACAACATTCACGGCATCTCAGGGATTATTATTAATGATCCCGAATATGTATAAGATTGCTGGCGAATTAACGCCTACAGTATTTCATATTGCCGCCCGTAGTTTAGCTGCTCAAGGACTTTCGATTTTTGGCGATCATAGCGATGTGATGTCAGCGCGTTCCACTGGCTTTGCCATGTTGTGTTCCGCATCAGTACAAGAAGCACATGATTTCGCTTTAATTTCTACAGCAGCTAGTTTAGAATCACGGATTCCTTTCTTACATTTCTTCGACGGATTCCGCACTTCTCACGAAGTACAAAAATTAGAATTGTTGACCGAAGATGATATGCGATCGCTAATTCCCGACGAGTTAGTATTTGCTCATCGCGAAAGAGCCTTATCACCCGATCGACCAGTATTAAGAGGAACTGCACAAAACCCCGACGTTTACTTCCAAGCAAGGGAAACAGTTAACCCATTTTATACAGCTTGTGTAGACATTACCGAAAAGGCAATGAATGATTTTGCCAAACTAACTGGACGGCAATATCAACTGTTTGAATATCACGGCGATCCCGCAGCGGAAAGAGTGATTATTTTAATGGGTTCTGGTTGCGATGCCGCCCATGAAACCGCCGACTATCTCAACAATGTAAATCAAAAAGTTGGCGTATTAAAAGTTAGATTGTATCGCCCGTTGGATGCCAAACGCTTAGTAGCAGCATTACCCGAAACTGTTAAGAGTATCGCAGTTTTAGACCGTTGCAAAGAACCGGGCGCAGGTGGCGAACCTCTCTATTTAGATGTAATTACTGCCTTAACCGAAGAAAATCGGACAGGCATTAAAGTAGTCGGTGGACGCTACGGTTTATCATCCAAAGAATTCACTCCAGCGATGATTAAAGCTGTGTATGATAATCTCGCTGTTGCCGAACCGAAGAATCATTTTACAGTGGGAATTAACGACGACGTTACCCACACCAGCTTAGAATTTGACCCAGAGTTTAGCATAGAACCAGATAGCGTAGTTCGAGCAGTATTCTATGGTTTAGGTGCTGATGGAACCGTTGGCGCGAACAAGAATTCAATCAAAATTATTGGCGAAGAAACTGACAACTACGCCCAAGGTTATTTTGTTTACGACTCGAAGAAATCTGGATCGGTAACAGTATCTCACTTGCGCTTTGGGCCAAATCCAATTCGCTCAATTTATTTAGTCAGTCAAGCTAATTTTGTAGCTTGTCACCAGTGGGGATTTTTAGAACAGTTTGAAATGTTGCATATTGCTAAACCTGGGGCAACATTCCTGTTAAATAGTCCTTTTGGGCCGGAAGAAGTTTGGAGTAAATTACCGCGATCGGTCCAAGAAACCATCATCAACAAAAAACTGAAATTATTCGTTTCCGATGCCAACAAAGTTGCTAGAGAAAGCGGCATGGCAGGAAGGATTAATACAGTAATGCAAGTTTGCTTCTTTGCCCTTTCGGGAGTGTTACCAAGAGAAGAAGCGATCGCCCAAATCAAGAAATCCGTTAAGAAAACCTACGGTAAGAAAGGACCAGAAATTGTCGAGAAAAACATGAAAGCGATCGACAATAGTCTGGATAATTTATTTGAAGTTAAAGTTCCTGATCAAATAGATAGCGAAATAGTTCTCCGTCCACCAGTACCCGACACAGCACCCGCATTTGTACGCGAAGTATTAGGTCAAATTATTGCTAAGAAAGGCGACGAACTTCCGGTTAGCGCCATGCCAATTGATGGTACTTATCCCACAGCAACATCGAAATGGGAAAAACGCAATATTTGCGAAGAAATTCCTGTTTGGGACCCCGATGTTTGCGTGCAATGTGGTAAGTGCGTGATGGTATGTCCACACAGCGTAATTCGCAGCAAAGTTTACGAACCCAGCGAATTAGAAAACGCACCAGAAACCTTCAAGAGTACCAACGCTAAAGACCACGATTGGAAAGGCTTAAAATTCACCATTCAAGTAGCACCAGAAGATTGTACAGGTTGCGGTGTTTGTGTGGATGTTTGCCCAGCGAAGAATAAATCTCAACCGAAACTGAAAGCGATTAATATGGCAGAACAATTGCCATTAAGAGAACCAGAACGGGAGAATTGGGATTACTTCTTAAATCTGCCAAATCCTGACCGCCGCGAATTGAAGTTGAACAAGATTAATCAACAACAAATGCAAGAACCTTTGTTTGAGTTCTCAGGTGCTTGCGGTGGATGTGGTGAAACACCTTACTTGAAATTAGTTAGTCAGTTATTTGGCGATCGCATGGTAGTTGCCAACGCCACAGGTTGTTCCTCAATTTATGGTGGTAACTTACCCACAACACCTTGGGCACAAAATGCCGAAGGAAGAGGCCCAGCTTGGTCGAATTCCTTGTTTGAAGACAACGCCGAATTTGGTTTAGGTTTCCGCGTATCGATCGACAAACAAACCGAATTTGCCGTCGAATTACTGAAGAAATTAGCCAGCGAAATTGGCGAAACTTTAGTAACCGAAATCCTCAACAACGAACAAAAGAACGAAGCCGACATTTGGGAACAACGGGAAAAAGTTGCAGCCTTAAAACAACGCTTAGACGAAGTAATTAATTCAGCATCGGATAACAGCGTTAAATCCAAAGCCAAACAACTAAAATCTCTCGCAGATTATCTCGTCAAGAAGAGTGTTTGGATCATCGGTGGAGACGGTTGGGCTTATGATATTGGTTACGGCGGATTAGACCACGTAATTGCTAGCGGACGTAACGTAAATATCTTAGTTTTGGACACCGAAGTTTACTCAAATACTGGCGGACAAATGTCCAAAGCAACCCCGCGTGGTGCAGTAGCAAAATTCGCCGCTGCTGGTAAACCTGCTGCTAAGAAAGACCTGGGTTTAATTGCTATGACTTACGGCAATGTTTATGTTGCTAACGTAGCAATGGGCGCAAGAGATGAACATACATTGAAAGCATTCTTAGAAGCAGAAGCTTACGACGGCCCATCATTAATTATTGCCTACTCTCACTGTATTGCTCATGGTATTAACATGACCACTGGTATGCAGCAACAAAAAGCAGCAGTAGAATCTGGTGCCAAACTATTGTATCGTTTCAATCCAGAACGAGCAATTAAAGGTGAAAACCCGCTGCAATTAGACAGTCGATCGCCGAAACTTCCGCTCGAGCAATATATGTATGCTGAAACCCGGTTTAAGATGTTAACAGCTAGCAAACCGGAACAAGCAAAACGGCTACTTCAAGAAGCACAACAAGACGTAAATTCTCGTTGGGAAATGTACCAATATTTAGCCGCCCGTCAATTACATACTACTAACGGCAACGGTCATAATGGTCATAGCAAAAAAGGTGAAAGTTCCGACACAGGCGAAGAAACAACAGGCGGAAAACCCGAAGCGTTAAAAGGTTAATTGAAAGGCAGGGGAACCCGTAGGACAGGCATCTTGCCTGTCATCCCCAATCCCCAGTCTTTAACTTTCAGTTCCGAAAGGTTGCCTGATTTATTAGGAGAAATAGAATGGATTTAACTACTAATTATTTGGGATTAACGTTGCGATCGCCTATTGTACCTTCAGCCGCAGCACCCCTCACCGAGAATGTAGACAACATTAGAAAAATGGAAGATGCGGGTGCAGGTGCAGTAGTTTTGCACTCTTTGTTTGAAGAACAAATTCGGCAAGAACGGGAAGAATTACACCATCACCTAACTTATCATTCCGAATCTTTTGCCGAAGCACTCACCTATTTTCCCGAACCAGAAATTTTCCACGTTGGCACAGAAGAATATTTAAATCATATTCGCCGCGCCAAACAAATGGTTGATATTCCGGTTATCGCCAGTCTTAACGGTAGCACGATCGGCGGATGGACAGATTTTGCCAGCCAAATCCAACAAGCAGGCGCAGATGCACTCGAATTAAACATCTATTATGTGCCTACTGATTTCAACATGAGTGGCGCACAAGTCGAACAAAATTATATTGACATTGTTCGCGCCGTAAAATCAGCCGTAACAATTCCCGTTGCTGTCAAATTAAGTCCTTTCTTCAGCAACATGGCATACATGGCAAAACGACTGGAAGAAGCAGGTGCAGATGGACTGGTTTTATTCAACCGTTTCTATCAACCAGACATTGACATTGAAGACTTAGAAGTTCGCCCAAACGTTCTTTTAAGTACACCCCAAGCCATGCGTTTACCGATGCGTTGGATAGCGATTTTGTACGGAAGAATTAGCCCAGAATTAGCGGCAACAGGCGGGATTCACAAAGGACAAGAAGTGATTAAAATGCTCATGGCTGGAGCAAAAATCACCCAAATTTGTTCAGTATTAATGCGTCATGGAATCGCCCATATTCGCGACATTGAAAACGAAATGAAACACTGGATGATCGAACATGAATATGAATCAGTCAAACAGATGATTGGTAGCATGAGTCAAATCAATTGTCCAGACGAATCAGCCTTTGAACGCGCTCAATATATGCGAGCAGTTCAAACTTACAAACCTGCTATTGCTCTCTCATAATAGTTAGGTTTTTTGAATTCCCAGGCAATTAAAAAAACCTGGGAATTTCTTATAGAAGGTAGAAGCGAAACGCAAAAGACGTTAATTTTAATTAAGAGCCAAACCTTTGCGAAAATCAAAAAATCTCTAAAAAACATCTGCGTTCATCTGCGTTCATCTGCGGTTCATCTGCGTTATAAAAAAACTTTCGCCACCAACAATAAAAACATCTGTTTTCATCTGTGTTCATCTGTGGACATCTGTGGTGAAAAAAAAACTTTACCCGTCAGCACTTCACCAAATTACACTTGTAAGCTAAACTTAAACTTTGTGCATTGCCCACAAAAAGAGGAGTAGAATATGTCAGAATTTCTAGACTTTTTGCGACATAAGTTTGCCTACGTAGCTGTAGGAGAATTCAAACCTGGTAAATTTGAAGAAGCTAAACAACTTTACGAAAAAGCAATTTCTACTTACGATCATGGTTTTCAGGGCGCATATTTGTTACAAATTCCCAACACTGATAAAGGTATTGCCATAATCTTTTGGGAAAGCGAACAAGATATGGGCGAAAATCAATCGGAAGCCTATCAAGAAATTTTGAAACAAATGTCACCTTTGTTTGCTGCTACGCCCGTAACAGACTTTTATGAAGTTGTCAGCGAAATGTTACCAAAAGAGTGATTTTTTGATTTAACTAACAAAGTTTTTTTGGTCAAAGAAAGTCTCAGATTTTCTTTGACTTAAATTGTTAATCAATTGATAAAACCGATCGCCACTTCAATGATTAAAGCAATTTACTTCGACTATCATGGAGTCTTAGATAAACGTTCTATCAGATTAGTTTATCAGATTTTAGCAGCAACAGAAACAGCAAAACTCAAGCAATTAAACGATCCTTTAAGCCTACGAAAGCACTATTTTCCGCTTGAAATAGAATACCTTGCAGGTGACATTACTCCGGCAGAGTTTTGGGGACAATTTATTGCCGATCGCTTTGACCCAACTGATGTAGCATTAGCCAAACAAAGCTTGTTAACTATCGACTTAAATCAGGGATTATGGCAGATCATACCCGAACTAAAAAAGCGGTATTTTTTAGGAATTATTTCCGATAGTGGCATTGATAAAACACAGCTAATTGAAGAAAGCTTAGACTTAAAAGCTTATTTTGATGGATTGTATTTTTCTAGCGATCGCAACTTAGTAAAAGAAGCCGGATTAGGATTTTACTACTTACCACTTCAGGAAAACAACTTTCAACCAGCAGACTGTTTACTAGTTGATGATTCTCCCAATAATATTTCCCAAGCCAAGACAGTAGGATATAACACACATCTTTACAGGGGAAATAATCAGTTTCTCCTACAGCTTATTTAACTTCACTAATTAATGGGAACAAAACCCTAGAGTTTTACATCTAAAAGTTAAAACGATTAGATCAAACTATGAAACACCTCGTAATTGTTGGATTATCATTACTAATTGGTTACTCAAGCAATTATTTAGCAGTAGCTAAAAGCCCAAACCAGCAATTTACAATTACCCAAACTAACCCATTAAGAGACACCTTAGTAATTCCCGGAGAAAGAGTTGGCCCAATTACTAAAAATACCAGCCGTCAAGAATTAACTAAACTGTTTGGCGCGTCAAGTTTGCAAGACAAAACAATTTTTGGCCCTGAAGGAATGGGGAAATTTCCTGCTACTCGCGTTAACCTGGGACAAGAACGGTCATTTACAGTAGTTTGGGCGGATGAAAAACGCACTAGACCTGCTACTATTCGGGATTTTGGTTCAGCTTGGAAAACGCCTCAAGGCATCGGTATAGGCACTTCCCTTGCAGAATTAAGAAAACAATTAGGTGAGTTTAAACTTTACGGACTTGCTTGGGATTATAGCGGTACAATTTTGCTGGAAAATACCAAATTATCGAATTATAAAGGCAAATTAAACTTACAGGTAGCACCTGCACCTGATGCAGCGAAAAAATTTCCTCGACAGTATCAAGCAGTTATGGGAGATGGCACTTTCACTTCATCAAATCCTAATTGGCAACCTTTAGGAATTCGGGTACAACAAATGACAGTGTATCTTAATGAAAGTATTTAAGTTAAGAGTAGGGGCGAAGCATTCGGGCGACAATTTATGACTCAAACCCTAAATTTTCTGTCCGAATGCTTCGCCCCTACAAAGGGGAAAATCGTTAACCGAGCAGTATTGAGTGCTTTCTAAGACTAAAGTCCTGACAACGAACGTTTCTTTTTACCTAGAATAGTGTAAATCATGGTTTCTTGTTGTCTACCGCGAAGTTGGATGGTTTTTACTTGTTCCCCTCGGTAGCGATCGCTAACATAACTAAAAGTTTCATCTGTTAATAATATTTTGAATGGTTTATCAGCCGTTAATTCTTTATTCATTGATTCTAGTCGAGATGCTACGTTAACCGTATCTCCAACTACGGAATAATTTAAGCGTCTTGTTCCTCCCACACTCCCAGCAATTAACATTCCTGTGTGAATCCCAATGCCAAATTCAATTACAGGTTTACCTTGGGATTTTAAGCGTTTATTTAGTTGTCTTAAGCGGCTGTGCATAGCAATAGAAGCGGCGATCGCATTTAGCGCATCTTGGCGAATTCCCTCTGGTTTTGTGTTGGGAAAAGGCACACCAAAAACCGCCATAATTGCATCTCCGATATATTTATCTACCACCCCACCATGATCCATAATACAATTAGTCATAACATCTAAATATTGATTTAGCCAACTGAGTAATTCTCGCGGTTTCAAGTTTTCAGAAATAGTAGTAAACCCCCGAATATCCATAAATAATACAGTAGCTATTAATTCTTGCGCTTGCAGTTTTCCATCTTCGATTATTTCTTCTTTGCGCTGCCAAATTAATTGGGCTGTTTCCGGTGAAACGTGCTTGGCAAATAAGCTCATTAATTGTTGTTTTTCATACTGTTCTCGCAACTGTAAACCAACTGCTGCTATTAATATTGTGCCAATTGGGGCGGCGATCGGTATCCACCATTGATAAAAAGCAAATACTACATTAGCAATTCCAAACCAAGCGATCGGTAAGATAACAATTAAAATTATTCTAGTCTTTAAATCACTGCCAAAAAATAGACAACTAGCCCCAAATGCTAACAAAACTAGTAGATAAAACTCCTGACCATCAGGTAATTTTTTTAACCATGTTTTATTGATCAAATTATCAATTACTGCTGCATGAAAGTAAACTCCAGATGTCGGAGGTTCTGAGTTGTAAGGTGTTCGCAATGGATCGTTTAACGCTAAGGCAGTAAACCCAACTAACACAAATTTATCAGTAAATTTATCACTAGGTATTCTACCTTCCGCGACATCCACGAAAGAATAAGTTGTTGGAGATGATTTTTGGGGATTATTAACAGAAGAAACTACAGTTGCAGGCCAATTTAACCAGATGTTTTGAAATTGTTGATTTATAGGTTGTGGTAGAGAAATAGGTTGTTTTGTCTGATTTAAATTGTAAACTTCAATCATTGTCAAACCCAAACTAGGAAGAGAAAAATCTTCGCTATTTATCCAAATTGGGGCTTGACGAGTAATGCCATCGCCATCAACTTGACGGGAAATATGTCCTTGATCGCTAGCAGCTTCACTTAATTCTGGTACAGGTACCAGTGGCTTTCCTTGATCGTCCCATGCTCTGGCTAATACTACATTACCAGTTTGCTCGATCGCTTTCGCAAACTCAGCATCTTTATCACTACGATCGACAAATTTAATATCAAATCCAATTGCCGTTGGACGAGATTTTTGTAAAGCATTCAACAGGGGAATATAGCGATCGCGTTGCCAAGGAAATTGACCATATTTCTGCAAACTCTTTTCATCGATCGCAATCACAACAATTCTTTTATCCCATTCCTGTTGAGATAAAACCCCCGTTTCGCGAATTTGAAATAGCAATTTGTAACCCACTCTTTCCAAAGGTTGCCAAGCATTTAATTGCCACATTCCCAAAGATATAATTGTCGCTGCTGCACCAGTCAGCCAGGGCGAACTATGGCAAAAGTAACGGCGCAGTCCACAAATTAATTGTTTAGATAGCATAATTACTACTTTGAAATTGCTGGTAAACCCCGATTTTTCTCAAGTTAAGATGTTAAATCGCCTCATATTATTAATTGGCAATCTCACATCTTAAATTGGCAATCTCAATGCAACCCTGACGATTAAATGCAAAATTTGATTGGTTATTTTGCATTTTTAACTAAGTCCATTATCTCTAATTTTCCGGTAATTTCAACTCATAAACTTGTTCTTCACCTAAAGGAGTACGCACCAGTAATCTCAGAACTCCTTGTGCAGGGAAAGAAACAACAGCTTCAAATTCACCCGTAGGACTAACTGGCAAACTCTGCCCTTCCAGAAAAACAGAATTAATCGGATTTACCACACCACTTACCCGGACTTTACCAGTTTCCGGTGCTGGTAAAAGTTCTAAACTAACTCTGGCATCACCATTAAATGAAGCAGGCTTTGTCGGTGGATTTCCTGGTCTAACGATCGCATAATTTCCCGCATTAACTTCTTCCGTAACCTGCTGATTTTGCTTTCCTCCACTAACTGCTACTGACCCTTCAACTGTGATAACTTGTGTTTCGCCATCCGGCTGAACTATGACGATAAAATCCGTTCCTCTGACACCAGCAACCCCAGTAGGTGTTTGAATTGTAAAATTAGATCTAGGATTTGTAAAACGGCGCACTTTTGAGCGAACTTGCCCTTGATTCATCCTTAATTCCGTAGTAGTAGCACCATTAGGTTGCCTACCCAAATTTCTAATTGACAAATTAGAATTTTGTGACATTCTACTATTAGCAATTCCATTATCAGTTGCTAAAGTGGCACTAGAATTACCGCCAGTTCTAATTCCTTGGCCTGGACGAGAAATGCGATCGCCAACTTTTGCTTGACGTTGTACTTGCTTGAGAAAACCATTATTGTAATAAGTCACATCGCCACTAACCTCAGTACATTCCAAAAAACGTTCTTGACTGATTTGTTGTTGACTTCGCCGGGGAGGGCCGCCAGCAAAAACCGGAAGCGAAACGGCAACTAAAATACCTGCTAATAACAAAAAAGCTAAGATTGCCGCCCTAGATGATCTAAACAAATTGACAGGATTCCTCATTTTTTCAATCTACAAATATGCTGAAGCTAAATCAATCATAATAGTTCCACAACAGACGACCTTGAGAAAACAATTTGCAACATTTATGAATAAAAATGTTACTCGACACTTTCCCAAACAACTAACAGTGCGGTAAAATACCGAAGCTCAGTTGATACTGTCGCCAGGTAGCTACTGTAATCAGAATACCCATCAACAGTGATTGTGCGATCGCTCTGTGAGGAAAAAATTATGCCCATAAATTCTCTTTCACTGTATAAAATTTCCACCGCTTCAGCTTCCAGCTTTTCCCATCAGCAAAAATTCCCACCACAACTTAGCATGATTCCCATCCTCAGTTTAGTCCTAATCAGTTAGTCGTCATTAGTCATTAGTCATTAGTCATTAGTCATTTGTTAACAGTTAGATGTAATATCAAAGAGTAGTTCTTAACCTAGAACTAATGACTAATGACCAATGACCAATAACCAAAAATGCACAAAATCCCCGTTACAGTTATTACCGGATTTCTCGGCAGTGGTAAAACCACTTTAATTCGCCATTTATTACAAAATAATCAAGGTCGAAAAATTGCCGTAATCGTCAATGAATTTGGCGAACTCGGAATAGATGGAGAATTAATACGTTCCTGTCAAGTTTGTGATGAAGAGGAAGCCAATAACAACATTGTCGAACTTACTAACGGTTGTCTTTGTTGCACCGTTCAAGAAGAATTTTTGCCCACAATGCAAGAATTATTAAAACGTCGGGAAAACTTAGACTGTATCTTAATTGAAACATCAGGATTAGCCTTACCTAAACCCTTAATTCAAGCATTCCGTTGGCCCGAAATTCGCACAGGTGCTACCGTTGATGGTGTCATTACAGTAGTAGACTGCCAAGCCCTTGCTTCAGGAAATTTAGTTGGCGATCTCGACGCTTTAAATACTCAAAGACAAGCCGATCCCAATTTAGATCATGAAACACCGATCGAAGAATTATTTGAAGACCAATTAGCCTGTGCTGACTTAGTATTGCTCAGTAAAGTTGACCAACTAGACAACCAAACTCAAACTCAAGTTGAGAAATGGTTAAAACAACAATTACGTTCTGCTGTCAAGTTAGTTCCTTGTAAACAAGGCGAAATAAATCCCGAATTACTGCTAGGTTTTAATGCCGCAGTTGAAGATAATTTAGAAACTCGTCCCAGTCACCATGACACAGAAGAAGAACACGAACACGACGATAAAATTAACTCAGTTCACTTTGTTTTAGAAGGCAACTTCCAACCCCAAACATTAGTCGATAAATTACAAAACCTAGTGCAAAAATTAGAGATTTATCGGATTAAAGGCTTTGTTTCCGTGCCGAACAAACCCATGCGTTTAGTATTACAGGGAGTTGGCGATCGCTTAGAATACTTTTACGATCGACCTTGGCAAAAAACCGAACCAAGACAAACCAAATTAGTCCTAATTGGGCGAGATTTAGAAACCACAGAAATCACCGCTGAACTGGAAAAAATCGCCGTTTAAAACCTTCATCTGTCTTGAGAAAGACTTGCTTTTCTTTGATCCCCTGCAAAGTCTCTGTCCTTTTGTAGGGGTATTAATCTTGCTGTTTGTTTCAATATGTAAATGTTCGTTAACAATCAGCAAAACACCAATGACAGTCAGCAATATAAGCGCTTACGACCAAGGTAAAGAAGCACTAAAAAACTTGAATGTAGACGACCAATTGGGATTACTTTGGGTTGTTTACACCAAGCTTGGAAAATCAATTACACCAGCCGCTCCCGGCGCTTCTGGATCGGAAATTGCTCAAGGTTTGTTCAACCAAGTTAAAGCACTTCCCCATCAAGAACAATTGCAAGTAATGCGCGATATCGCCACCAAAGCTAACACTCAAATTAGCCGCGAATATGGTTCTTTGAGTCCCGAAACAAAATTAGCTTTCTGGTATTTCTTAGCGCAAGGAATGGAGAACGCTACTATTATCCCCATGCCTCCTAACTATGAACTTCCCCAAGCAGGAAAAGACTTATTAGGCAGAATTGAAGGCTTAAGTTTCCAAGAACAAATTGATTTTCTGCGGGGATCAGTTTTACCAATGGGAACAGAACCAGCGGGCGGTTCTCGAATTTAGCACAGTTAGTTGTCAACACTGAGCGTGTTCAAAAGCAAACGTAATTTTTGGAGAATCAAATGACTTATACTCAAGCTAACGTAGAACAAATCGTTGACGCTTTGCGCCGCTTAAATGCAGACGATCAATTGGCTGTTTTGTGGTTTGTTTACGAAGAAATGAAACGCGGTATTACCCCAGATCCTAAAACAGCAGGATTAGAACTTTCTCAAGCAATTGTCGATCGCATTGAGCAATTCTCTCACGAGGAACAACTGCAAGCACAACGCGACATTGTTACAGGCGCAAACAACGAAATCGTTCAACAATACCGCGCTTTAAATCCTCGCGCCAGATTAGGTGTTTGGTACATTCTCGCACAAGGCATGGAAAACCAAAGCATTATTCCCATGCCCAACAATTATAAACTCTCCTCAGAAGCTCAAGATATCTTCAATCAAGTCAAACAATTAGACTTTGAAAACCAAACCAGCTTCATGAGTAGCGCCTCTGCCAAAATGGGCTAACCGAAGGTAGAGGTAGGGAGATAGGGAGATGGGGGGATGGGGAGATGGGGAAAAAATACTCCCCCTACCTCCCCACCTCCCCACCTCCCTATCTCCCCTGCTTGCCTATTTTCTCTTTTGCAAAACTGCCCCAAGTACCCCAATTCCGGCGATACTTGCGCCAGTAATAATTAAAGGTAATGCAGGATTAATTCCTGGTTTTTTCTCTGTAGTTAATCCAGCATTCTTATCTGTTTCTCCGGTATTTTTTTGGAGCTTTTGATTTGTTTGATTTGGCGAATTCACCGCTTTCGGGCTAGGTGTTGATGCTGCCACAGTTCTACCAGCAGCAACAGTCACCGGGAAAGTTAATTTAAAAGGTTTAAAATTTGTATTTGCTTTGGGAGTGCCGCTTAATTGTATTTCGTAATTTCCCGGTTTAGGAAATACAATATCTGCTCCCGGAATGCCTTGATATTGAGAAGTTGAAATAGGTTTTAAAGCAGGTTTTAACAAAGGAGCAGATGCTTTAGTGCGAGGTTTACTGTAAACCTCAATTTTACAGTTACAATCTTTTAGCGGGACTATTTTTCCTCCTCTCCGAGTTAGCGCTATCCAAGTTTCCGAAGATTCACCCGCTTTCGGATTATCATTGGGTTCAATGTGTAAAGTTCCGCCCACATCTTCAGCGACTTTTACAGTATGTGCGTAAACCGGAGTAATTGCTAATCCGAAAAATAGGATGGTCGCCAAAGTTTTATTCAGCCTTAAGCGGTGCAGCATAGAATTTTTCTAAAGATAAGATTGACCAGAATTGGCGCGATCGCACCAACAAAACACTAACACTAACTAATATTAAAATCCCCGTCCTTAACTTATTTTCCCAACTCCATTGCAACCCACCTAAATAATGCGAACCAATCACTACAGCGTGAATCGCACACAACAGAAAAGCTGGCACAGCTAATAAATGAATTTGTCGCCAACGGTTGCCTAAATTTTTCTGAAAGCGATCGAAACTCGTCACCGTTGCCGGAATCATTAATATTAACGCCACAATCCCCGTCACCATACCCAATTGATGTAAAGGCAACATGAACGAAACCGCGTTAAAATTCCAACTCAAAGTATGGTCTAAAATATGAGCAACATGAGCTAAAGCTAAGACAAAAGCAGCCACACCCAAAGCCCTGCGATATCGCAAAGGATGGGGCCAAATTCTGCTAATTGGACGGGCAATTAAAGCCAACATTAAAAATAGTAAAGCGCCGTGACTGGTGAAGTCTATCATCGTATCACCAGTGCGGAGTAAAGTTAAAACACCGATCGCGATCGTCATCCAACCACCCATGCGGAACAACTGAGAGCGCCGATTCGCACTCACACCAGAAATCGAAACCCCCACCCCCAACATCATCGGCAAAGTTCCCAACCCAAAAGCCAACATCGTCGCCGCACCGATCCAAAGACTACCAGTTTCCGCCGCCTTAATTTGGGCAGCATAGAGAAAACCACAGGGAATAAAACCCCAAACCATCCCCAAAATTGCTGGAGTCCACCAACGATTTTGGAAAGAGAGGTTTAGCATGATTTTACTTAAGCGATCGTGCAACTTCCCCTGAGTCAAAGGGTGAAAAATCGGAATCGGAGGCAGAAAATCCGGCTTTACCTGGGCCAAACCAAACCAAATCAACATGATCCCCGTAAACACAGCAATAAATCGCCGCAACACACTATCGATTCCCGCCATTTGTCCGCTAGCAATCAACACCGAACCAAAAGCCCCAATAGTCGCACCCACCAACGCATAGCTCAAAATTCGCCCTAAATTGAGCAAACTATGAAAATATAATTGTTGTCGCCAACTCGCACCCAGCTTTGGCTTCTGGGAAAGGGAAAAAGCCACACTCAAAGGCCCACACATTCCGATACAATGACCAAAACTTCCCAAGAAACCCAAAGCAGTCATCAACAGCAAGTCGAGCATTTTGGTCTTAAACTCCCGGAGATTCGTAAACTCACAATGAAAGTGATTTTAGCTGAAGATCGCTGTCGATCGAAAATCCCCCAATTGCCAAACTTATCAGAGTGATGCGTAAAATCCTCGTTTTTAAACGAGGGATATAAGCGAACTGTTTACATCAAATCGGTGAAAGGAAATCAATCAACAGATAGATGGCAAAATAATTAAGTAATCTATAGCCAAACTCACACAATTTTTAATATTCCCCATCCCCATTACCTCTAAAATCAAAACCATCTCCAGAATAGTTACTAAGTAAAACTCAGCAACAGCAAATCAATTAGCAGCATTACTTCAGGCATTCGAGGCATTAGTATGACCAGCATCCTATCGGTTAGTTCATCAGAATTGTCCCACAGGCGAAAAACACTGCGTCGTCAAAGAAGACGGCAGCTAGTTTGTGGAATTTGGCGCATTTTAGCAATTAGTAGTTTAGCAGGTGGTTTAGGCTGGGGGGCTACCCAACCAGTATGGGTGATCAAACAACCCGAACAAGTCAACATTGAAGGCAATGAAATTCTTTCTGACCAAGGAGTTCGCTCTTTGCTATCCTTGACTTATCCCCAGTCATTACTACGAATCGAGCCAAAAACAGTAGCTCAACAGCTAGAAACAAAGCAAGCATTGATAGCCAAAGCATCAGTCAGCCGCCAGCTATTTCCACCCAGTTTAACGGTCAAAGTCGAAGAACGGGAACCAGTGGTAACAGCAGTCTCGGTAAATCCCAGCACACCCCCAACTTCCCAAACCCCATCCCTGACAAATCAAGCAAATTCAAATCAAACAAGTAAACCAGAGGAAACAACCCCTCCTCCACCTCTACCACCTCAAACAGTACCAGTGGGATTAATAGATGCCAAAGGAACCTGGATACCAATAGAAAACTACAATTCTGCCGGACAACCCCTGCCACTGCCCACACTGCGAATAATTGGCGATCGCCAAAAATATTTACCCCATTGGGGACAAATGTATCAAGTATTGCGTCGCTCCCCCGTCAAAATTTCTGAAATAGACTGGCAAAACCCAGCTAATGTAATCCTGCAAACCGACATCGGTACAGTGCATTTGGGAATATATGGTTCTCAGTTCGCCGACCAACTCGCAGTATTAGACCAAATGCGCCAATTGTCAAAGGAAGTTGATGGACACCCAGTTGCTTACATTGACCTAAGCGACCCCAATTCACCCGCTATTCAATTACAATATCCAACGACTCAACTCGACTCAGAGTCGGCGCAAAACCTAAAGATTCGCTCAAAAAGAACACTAAACCTTAACAGACAGCGATAAGCTATAGGTTAGCAAAACTTGCTATATAATCAATCAGCTTGTCACTATTTATTGGTTTTTCAACCACCTTAGCCTATAGTTGACTTGAGCTACCTAGAATTGAAAAGTTGTTTAGGCACTATTTTTTGATTCCAATGATTCTTAATAATAGACAGGGGCTCGCAAAAAAAGTTTCCCAAGCAGAGGGACAACAGGGGTTGGCACCAGGAATGGATGCTAGTAATCCTTATATGATGACTGGATTTCAGTTTGGTCAAGTTCGCGAACCCAAAGATATGGCTGAAGAAGCACGCAGCGGCGAAATCGTACCGAGTCGGGTAGCCAAAATTAAAGTGATAGGTGTTGGTGGCGGTGGCAGCAATGCCGTCAACCGCATGATCGCCAGCGACCTCTCAGGAGTAGAATTTTGGTCAATTAACACCGATGCTCAAGCCCTGGCTTTATCATCTGCCCCCAGACGCTTGCAAATCGGACAAAAATTAACTCGTGGTTTAGGTGCTGGCGGTAATCCAGCAGTTGGTCAAAAGGCAGCAGAAGAATCTCGTGATGAACTAACTGCTGCTGTTGGTAACGCAGATTTAGTGTTTATTACTGCTGGCATGGGTGGTGGTACAGGTACGGGTGCAGCAGCAGTCGTAGCTGATGTCGCCAAAGAAGCGGGTGCCTTGACAGTAGGTGTAGTAACTCGTCCTTTTTTCTTTGAGGGACGACAACGCATTAACAAAGCAGAAGAAGGGATTGCGGCTTTACAAAGTCGGGTGGATACGTTGATTATTATCCCTAACGATCGCATCCTCTCCGTAGTGCCGGAAAATACCCCCCTGCAAGAAGCTTTTCGCACCGCCGATGACATCCTCCGTCAAGGTGTGCAAGGCATCTCCGATATCATCACTATCCCCGGATTAGTAAATGTAGACTTTGCTGATGTCCGGGCAATCATGGCAGATGCCGGATCGGCCTTAATGGGAATCGGTGTGGGCTCTGGTAAATCACGGGCTAGCGAAGCAGCTTCTACGGCAATTTCTTCTCCTTTACTAGAATCCTCCGTCAAAGGCGCAAGAGGTGTAGTATTTAACATTACTGGTGGTAGCGACCTCACCTTACATGAAGTGAATGCCGCCGCAGAAATTATCTACGACGTTGTTGATCCCAACGCTAACATCATCTTTGGTGCAGTGATTGATGACAAAATGCAAGGGGAAGTCAGAATTACGGTAATTGCCACCGGGTTTAGTGGGGAAGCTCAGCAGCCACAAGCGGCTCAGCAAACACGCCCAACTGCAAGGCATCAAAATCAGCCACCAGTTAAACCTGCAAATGCCGTTAATCTCAGACCTGAACCAGAAAGGCAACCACCTCCATTAGAACAACCTGGATTAGATATACCAGAGTTTCTCCGCAGAAAGAGAAACAACTAATATCGTTTCTCTTGAAGTTTGCATCGAGAAACCGCCTTGTTTGAGTTTTCGCAGGTAATTTCTCAGGAGAAAAACCCTGATGGAGAGTTACAGAAAAACATTAAGGAGTTGGGTTTCTCGACCTGCTTTCACAAAGTAAAACTTTCTCCAGTATGACAAGGGAAACTGCATTGAGTGTACCAGTAGCTTTGACGATCGCAGGTTCAGATAGTGGCGGCGGAGCCGGAATACAAGCAGATTTAAGGACTTTTGCCTTTCACTGCGTTCACGGAACTAGCGCCATTACCTGTGTGACAGCCCAAAACACTTTAGGCGTAAACAGAGTTGATGCCCTACCTGCGGCAGCTGTAGTGGCTCAGATTCAGGCAGTAGTGGCAGATATTGGGGTGCAAGCTACAAAAACTGGAATGTTACTCAATCAGGAGATCATTCAGGCTGTAGCTGTGCAAGTCAGAGAGTTAAAAATTGATAATTTGGTAGTTGACCCAGTAATGGTATCTCGCGCCGGAGCTCAGTTAATTGATGATGCTGCGGTTGTTTGTTTGCGCGAGCAGTTGATTCCCCAAGCAAAAATTGTGACTCCTAATCGTTACGAGGCGCAAATGCTGGGCGGTTGGGAAATTAAAAGTTTAGCAGATATGCAGGAAGCGGCTAAAGGCATTCACAAACTGGGGGCACAAGCGGTTTTGGTCAAAGGTGGTGGAATGTCGGGAGATTTGCGGGGTGTGGATGTTTGGTTTGATGGTGAGCAGCTTTTAACTCTAACTACATCGCTGGTGGAAACAACCAACACTCATGGCACTGGTTGTACTTTAGCAGCTGCGATCGCCGCTAATCTAGCACAAGGAAAAGATTTATTAACCGCCGTGCAATTAGCTAAAGATTATGTTACTACTGCTTTAAAATCCGCTCTCAGTATTGGTAAAGGTCAAGGGCCAGTAGGACACTTCTTTCCCCTGTTATCGCAGTCGTCAGAACGCTCGTAAGCATAGACTGATTTTTGAACCTATTTTACTTGCCTGTTCCCTGCTATAGTAAAAACAAATTTATGGAATCGATCGCTCTTATGTTATCCTGAGTGGGACTATTCTTAGGCGTAGTGGAAATCTAAGCAATTAAGCTTAGTCGAGAGACTGTTAAACAGGTTGCCTCTGGCTGACCTAACTTTAAGTTAGAGCAAAACTTATGATGCCAAATTTCAATCCCAAGCAACCCCACCAAAATGCAGGAAATGGTGGTCAGAATATCCCCACATCAGCTGGAAACAATGCTCGGTCGGTACCAATTTCTATTTATCGCGAACTAGCAGCCGAGTTGCAAGCGACAAGGGTGATGCTGGAATCGTTGAATAACCAAAATCAGCAGTTGTATGAACAAAATCAACAATTGCGCCGGGAAATTGAAAAGGTTGTTCATTCCGCTCTATATCTAAAGCAGGTAGCTGATGCTTCTGTTCCGGGAATTCGTCAGCCGGATTTTATTCATCCAGAAATGCGATCGGATTCGATAGATATTTCTTATCTACGACAATTAAATAAACGTCCTTACCCAAATTCACCAGCAAATTCCCCTACTTTGGGAGTAGAAGCTTTTGACGATGGCGAGTCTATGATCCCCATCTTTCAAGAAAAATTGGTGACAGAACAAGCCCAAGGGCGTTATCGGCGGAATAGTCAGTTAGACCGCAATGCAGAAATTAATGGTTGGTGGTTGACTTTGGCGATCGTTTTAATTGTAGTCACAGCTTTTGGTGCTGGCTATTTATTTATGCGCCCACTCTTGATTAAGAGATAATTTTTTCGAGTGATTTGCTAGTTAGGATTGGGTTTCTTTGGGTGTAATCGTGAGTTGGAAACCCAGTTCATTTAGTAATTGGACAAAGGTGTAAATTTCGGTAGCGTTACTTTCTGTTAGGATTCGATCGAGCTTTTCATGCAATTGTTTTGTTGATTCAGAAAGGCGATCGCTCTTTTCCCAAGCTTCAATAACCTTTCTCAGCGCATTTCGGAGAAGTTCCGGTTCAGGATTTTCTTCTTCTAAAATAGCTTCAATATAACCAGCAGCGTGTTCAGAATCTTTGAGACATTCAATGAGAAACTCACGGTAGCTATCACTAGTTGGCATTTTCACGTTTTTCATAGTCTGCCCAATACTCCTTAGCTTTGTTAATATCTTCTTGTTGAGTGCTTTTATCTCCTCCACAAAAGAGAAGTACAATTGTTGTTCCTATTTGTCCAAAATAAATTCGATAGCCAGGGCCATAATTAATCTTTAGTTCAAATACACCTTCTCCAACTGAACGATAGTTTCCTAAATTTCCTAATTCAACTCGCTCAAGCCTTGTATCGATTTTATATTGAGTTTTGCGATCGCGCAGCGAATAGTACCATTCTCAAAAAGGAATTCTGCCATCTGGCGTAATGTAACGTCGAATTTCCTTTGGTGTTGCTTCCATGATTTCATTTTATACCTATTATAAAACCCTTGTTCTGTTGTAAGATGCCTCAGAGTTCGGTGATAAATTGATGATAGAAAATGTGAACTTCTGACGCACTCTACTACCTGATAGCAGAATTTAAACAGACACCTGCCAAATTTTGATTGTATTATCAGAACTGCCACTTGCGAGAATTCGACCGTCAGGAGTGAAAGCAACAGAATTAACTGCACCAGAATGACCAGTGAGAGTGCCGATATTTTTAATAGGGTCTTCTATACTCCACAGTTTGATTGTTTTATCTGCACTACCACTAGCAAGAATTTTTCCATCAAGACTAAAGGCAACAGTATCAACTGAGGCAGAATGCTGCCCAGGTATTTCCCAAGTACATTTTTTAGTGTTGATATCCCATAACCTAATTGTTTTGTCTTCGCTCCCACTAGCAATGGTTTTTCCGTTAGGACTGAAAGCAACAGAACGAACACTTCCTGAATGTCCAGAAAGAGTAGGAACCGCCATTCTCAATGTCAATGAATTAGCTACTCGGTTCAAGTAACTTAAGTTCAAAATCTTGATTAGTGTGTATTGACCAGTAACAATTATCTGCTGATCGGGACTAAAAGCAAGGCAGGTAACGCCCTCCATCAGACGAAAGTCACCATGAGGTGTTCCCATTCCTCCTGTGTTCGGATTCCACAATTTGATGGTGTTGCTAGCTGTACTACCAGCTGCAAGAACCAGTCCGTTTGAACTAATAGCAACAGAGTTAACACCTCCCGAATGTTTAGTACCCCAATTACCAAGGGTGCGAAAAAGTTTGCCTGTGAGAAAATTCCAAATCCTGATTTTACCATCCTCACAACCAGCAGCAAGAGTTTGTCTATCAGGACTAATCGCAACTGATAAAACTGCACCTGATTTATTATCAGAAAGAGTGCGAAGCAGTTGACCACTATCGATATTCCAAATTTTGACAGTACCATCCAAACTAGCACTCGCAAGAGTTTGTCCATCAGCACTGATAGCAATAGACGTAACCCAATTTGAATGTTCAGTTAAAGTTCGCAAACACCTGGAATTCTGACTTTGAGATGTTGATGAAGACGTTTGATTTCGTTTTGGCACAACCGTATTAGGATTGAGCGCATAAAGTACCTCATCAGCTGATTGGTAACGTCGCTTAGGGGCAAATTCCAACATTTTATCTAGGATTTGACCAAGCGAATCACTAACTGGACTATTTAAATGTTCTCGCCACACCCAAACACCTTCATCAACATCAAATAATTGAAAAGGATCTTTTCCAGTTAGCAGACAAATAGAGGTAACTCCCAAACTATAAATATCACTACCAAAAGTTACTTTACCCACATTTTGTTCAGGTGCAACATAACCTGGAGTGCCAATCACCGTTCCCGTTTTTTGCAAAGCAGTTCCAGTTGCGAACTTAGCCGCACCAAAATCAACTAGAACCAATTGACCATTGTTAGTGCGGCGAATAATATTTTCCGGCTTGATATCTCGGTGAATTACTTGGCGTTCGTGAATAAACTTAAAAGCTGGCAATAAATTGTTTAAAAGTAGCCAAATTTTTTGTTCGCTAAAAGCTCCTTGCTGTGCCAACTCCTTCGACAAATCCTGACCTTCAATAAACTGCTGCACTAAATACAAATATTTGTCTTCTTCAAAGTAGGCAAACAGAGTCGGAATTTGCGGATGTTCTCCCAGTTCTTGCAGTCGCTTTGCCTCTTGCTCGAATAATTCTACAGCTTTTTGCAGTGCGCCAGTTCCTTGCAGTTGCGGTGCAAATTGCTTAACGATACAGCGTTCATTTAACTTATCTACATCTTCAGCTAAATAGGTGCGTCCAAATCCTCCCCTACCAATTGGTTGAATCACACGATAGCGATTTCTCAGCAGAGACACCAGTTTTGAGCCACAAGTCTGGCAAAACTTAGTCCCTTGAGGATTGAAAGGTTTCTGACAATCGGGGTTGAGGCAGCAGACCATAATCACGCATCTCTCTGTGGTTATATTCTATGATATATAGCCCTATTAAGTTGCGCGAGGTTTCGGGTTTCCTAGTCCCTTACGCAGCTGCAAGCGCCTGTATTTGGTATTCCCCCCTCGCTTCGCAGGCGGGCTAAAACGCAGGTGCAAGATCTCAGTTAGCAGGAATGGTGCGTTACGCTGCGCTAACGCACCCTACGGTTATATTGATTTTTCGACTTGG
Source organism: Floridaenema aerugineum BLCC-F46 (assembly GCF_041929345.1). Taxonomy (NCBI): domain Bacteria; kingdom Bacillati; phylum Cyanobacteriota; class Cyanophyceae; order Aerosakkonematales; family Aerosakkonemataceae; genus Floridanema; species Floridanema aerugineum. The sequence goes on along the minus strand of NZ_JBHFNQ010000052.1, from coordinate 10,289 downwards.
GTTTTTATTAGTTTTTGTACGCTTACTAAGGCTTTGTTTAATTCATAATTCTTCCTTTCGGGATGTTGCAAATAAGCTTGTTGTTCTTCTTCAATCATCACTAAATCTTGACGCACTAAGTTATTAAGTAAACCTTTGGCTGCATTAAAGGAAATGTTTTTGACAAAGCGGCGAAACCACACAGGTAAGATGTGTAATTTGTCAAAGGCATTTAAAGAAGTGAAATGGATTAAATAAGCGCGGGTTTTTATTTCACTTACCGGACAAAATAAACAACAAATTTTAAAATCATTCCCTAATGTTGCTACCCAATGGGGATAAATATAACTCACGTCTAAAGGTTCAGGATGCAACTGTCGTAAAGCGGGAATAAATAACTGTAAAACTGCCCATTCTCTGTTGATTCGGTAATAGCTTTGGGCTTGATAATGAGCATGAACTTTGTTTTCGTCTTCATCAATATATTGTAACACAGGATTTGCCCAAGCTTGCAAATCTTTATGCAAATGTCCGTGATACATATCCATGAGGTTTTCGATTAAAAATGAATAGTGAGATGGACATTCAAAACCTGTATAACTGACAATATAATTAAGATGTTCCCATTCTGGTAATGCTAAAGGCGAAACTATATTTGATAAGGTTTCATCCCCTGGAAATATCCAGATAAAGCCATCTTTTTCAATTACGGGATACTTGCGGATTTTACAATTGGGTAACTTTTGATTTGCGGCTAAATAGGGTACTTCGGCACATTCGCCAGCAGCGTTAAACCGCCAACCGTGATAAGCACATTCTAGGTGATTGTTGATAACTGTTCCGTGACTTAGTTTAACTTGGCGATGGGGACATCTGTCTTCTAAGGCGTGAATTTTACCTGTGTTGTCTCGGTAAATTACTATTGGTTGATTCCACAAAGTAACGCCTAAAGGTTGGTTTTTTAATTCGCTAATTTGGGTGACGACATACCAATGATTTAGATTAATTCCTAATTTCCGAATGTCGCGATTATTGTTGATTGAAGAGAGAGCATTCATGACAAAAAAACCTGATTTAAAACTAAATTTTTAACTGTAGATTAACGCAGATGAACGCAGATAAAATTTGTGTTTACTGCGTTCATTTGGGGGGAACTTTAAATTTTTAGTAACCCTTCGGGATTGACTGTGAACAAGGCGCGTCTTTGCAAACCTTGGCGGTGCAAAATTTCATTTGCTGCTAATAAACCGCTACTAACTGCTCTTTCCATTAAACCACAAGGGAAGGGCATTTTTACCCAATCTCCGGCAAATAAAAGGTTGGGAATTTCGGTGGTAGTTTGGGGACGTTCTGCATAACTATTCGGCGGATAACCTGAGAAGTTCTTTTGATTTACTAGTTCGCGATGGAGGATGTTTGCTTGCTGAAGTTCGGGGACTATTTCGTATAGTTCTTGCTCAAAGGTTGTGAGTAGTGCTTCTTGAGTGGGAAACTCTTTTTCTTTGTAGCAATAGGCGTGTAATTCGACTACGCTTCCTCCGGTTTTCTTTGCCCATTCAATAAATTGGTCTTGTATGCGATGATAGAGGGTGATACTATCAGTTAGGCGATAACCGGATAGGGAGGTAAACCAACTTTGTTCCCAAGGGAAATCGCGATCGAACCAAAAACGACAAACTGCAAAGGGATCTGCAACTGGTAGTTTTTCGATTTGGGTTTTTACTGTGTCGTTAACATCGCCATTAATGCGGGTAAATAGTTGGCGCACTCCGGGAACATCGGTGGCGAAAACGTAGTAATCTGTTTGAATGGTGTTGGTTGATTTAGCTAAGTTGGTGTTGTTTTTGGTGGCGATTAGTTGGAGTTGATTGGATTGGCGATCGACAACTTTATACTTCGCCAAATCTCTTTGAGCAGGGCCTTTAATCACTTTACCATCTTTATCAAAAGCGGCACCGTGACAAGGACAGTGAAACTCGCCATTTGCCTGTTTTTGTACAGTACAACCTTGGTGAGTACAAGTTAAGGAAATCGCTTCTTTATGATTATTTTGGATAGCAAAAACTTCATCTCCTGCACCAAAATATTCGACTTGGTTATCAGCAATGTATTGATTGCGACTTACCCAAAAAGGCACATCGTTACTATTGTTACCTTGATAATAAGTTAAGGTATCAATTTGACCTTGAGATGCACTAATTTCTTTCACAGTTGCATCAGTGATAATTGTTCCGCCTTTACTTTGAATTGCTTGGGCGATCGGTTGAACTAAACTTGTTCCCATGTCCTGTTTAGTACCATTAAAAGCTAAACCTTCGGGATTACCGAAAAAGTAAAAGTGGAAAAATTGCATTAACTCGCCAACACTCATTTCGTCAGGAGCATTTAAACTCGATTTAGCAAAGGGAAGAAAGTATAAATCATATAATCCTCGAGGAAATTCTTTTTCTACCCATTCCGCGACTGAGATATTATCAAGGCGTTGAAATGTTCTTTCAGTTTGAAATCCGGTTATAGCGCGAAAAACTTGCCAATGTTCCCATTTTGTCAGGTTAATTCCCCAGCGCAAACGGTTATGAGAAGAAACCGCCAAATCAACTATATTCCAAGGGAAAGCAGAATGACTGGGGCGAAATACTTCGGGTTGATATTTGGCATCTCGATAAACAACTGAGTAAAATTTTAAATCGAGAAAATTTTCAGTGATTTGCAGTTCTTTGACTAAACTTTTTAAGTTATAATATTGAGGAAAAAAACCGTGAAACCCATGTTCCATCATGAAAGTTTCTTCGCCTACTTGAATAGGCCAACTGGCAATTTTTCCGCCTAATTGCGGCGATTTTTCTAATAGCGTAACTTGAAAACCTCGTTGGCTTAATTCATAAGCACAGGCTAACCCAGCTAAACCTCCACCAACTACAGTGACACTAATTGGTTTATTTGTCCAACGGGGCAAATCGAGGGTATCCTGTTGAAAAATGGTTGGCTGTGGCTTAGAAAAACGGGAATACCCTACTACACCACCAACTGCACCGACACCGAACATTTTTATAAAAGTACGTCGTGAAATTGTCGGTAATTGGGCGTATCTTGATAATTGATTCATGAACTACTTTGCTAACTCCTCACATAATGATGAAATATTGGCGGGAAACGCTGGCTGTGGCTCAGCGAATTTTAATTGAGTTATTCCGACGGCGACGTAGCCTGATTTTTTGGAGTGTTTTTCCCATTGCGCTGCTTTTACTCAACGGATTTATTTTTGCAGAACGCGCTCAACAGTCAATGGTTTTTGCTTTGGAAAATGCTACACCGACTACTTTGGCTTTTGAAAATGCTGCACCAACTACTTTGGTAGGTGCGGCGCTGTTTTTTAGCTGCTTGGGTGGTACTGTCACTACGGTAGTAGCGGAACGAGAGCAGCAAACGCTCAAGCGCTTGTTTATCTCTCCTTTGAGTGGAACTGCTTATTTTTTGGGCATTTTCGTTGCTCATTGTTGCATAGGTGTTGGTCAGAGTTTTTTGGTGTATGCGATCGCCTCTTTCTGGGAAGCTAAATTTCACGGCTCTCTCCTTTTGGGAGCAATAATTATTTTACTCAGTATTATCTCCTATGTTGGTGTGGGATTTATTCTCGGTACACAATTAGCTCGTCGTGCTGATGATATTAATGCTTTAGTAGCAACTTTTGGTGTACCTTTATTAATTTTAGGAGGGGCATTTATTCCGAGTTTTGTCTTTCCGAAATTTCTGCTAGACTTGGCTAAATTTAACCCAATTTATCACATGACTGAAGCACTACTCGGTGTGTCTGCTAATGGCAATGGATTTACAGAAATTGCCTCTCATTTTTGGTTTTTGTTGGGGTTTGCTATTTTGATGATTGGTGCAGGTTGGTTATCTTATCGGCGGATGTTGCGCGTAGAACGTAGGTTATGAATCTGGTAGATCCTGTAGATCCCCGACTTCTTGAAGAAGTCGGGGATCTGAAGAAGTCGGGGATCTGAGAAAAGCTAACTTTATCAGGGAAAGTAATGTTGTTAATTGAAAAGATCAATAAGTCTTACGGGAAGCGTCAAGTTCTGCAAAATTTGAATTTACAAATTAATTTTGGCGAAATTTACGGTTTACTGGGGCCAAATGGTGCAGGTAAAACGACGACGATTAATATTATCTGTAATTTGCTTAAGGCAGATAGTGGCAAGATTGAAATTAACAATCAATCTGTTTCGGAAAAAACTAAATCCATCATTGGTGTAGCGCCTCAAGAAAATTTACTTTATCAAGAGCTAAGTTGTAAAGAAAATTTGAATTTTTTTGCTCAAATTTATGGGTTAGGGGGAAAACTTCGCCAGTTACAGGTTGAAAAATGTTTAGCAGCGGTTAATTTGAGCGATCGCGCAAACAGCCCCGTAGAAACTCTCAGCGGCGGGATGAAACGACGTTTAAATATTGCGGTAGCGTTAGTACATCAGCCAAAGTTATTAATTTTAGATGAACCGACTACTGGGTTAGATATTGAAGCACGTTATGAAGTTTGGGAGTTAATTCGCAATTTGAGAAATCAGGGAATTACTATTTTGTTAACTACCCATTTACTCGATGAAGCAGAACGCATTTGTCAAAAAATTGGGATTCTGAAAAACGGGCAAATCGTTGCAGAAGGAAGTTTGTCAGAGTTGCAGAAGTTAATTCCGGCAGCGGAAATAGTTACAATAGAAACGGAAGATGAGGAAAGTGCGATCGCTCGCGCCACAGAATTAGGTTTTCCTCATCGACGCTATGGCAATGACTTAGCATTTTGGCTCCCAAAAACTTTAGAATTAAAAGAAATTATTGCTGCTTTTGATGGGATTTCTCTAGCTTCTATTTCCCGCCAACCTATCAGTTTGGAACATATCTATCTAGAAGTGACTAAATAGGGGATTGGTGTAGGGGCGATTCATGAATCGCCCCTACACCAGTCCCACTAATTAAAGTTAAAATCCTGAGCATGATTATTCCCAATTCCATCTTCTAAATCAGATTCCGAAAGCTGGAAATTTTCCGGGTTTGTTAAACTTTTTAGATCGATCGGTCTATTAGCCATAGTCTTAGCAATCTCCATTAAATTAGCACCTTGTTGGCGATGAATAGCGATCTCATCAGATTGGCTTTTTAATTGGTCGCCGTATTGGCGATCGATATCTCGCAATGCTAGTTCATATTGTAACTTTAAAACTTTTTCAATTTTGGCTTTATTAGTCTCACAAGGTACTTTAAACCTAATCACAAAAGCACCATCTAATCTTTGTTCAATAGCTTGGATAGATATTTCATTACCTGCTATTTCCGAAGGAAAATTTTCCCAAGCAAGTGAGAAAGCTTGCCACTCAATCCCATGCAGAAAAATTAAATCAACAGTAGCAAAAACTTTTTGAAATAACTTGCTAAATTCTCCCGGTGCAAACTCTCCAGTAATAGGACGACGTTCTTGTTGATGATATTGTAGATAAATATGATCGCAAACAATATCATCTAATAACGTAGCGCTGTTAATGTTCCAATCTTGAATGCAAGCACCCGTAAATTTAGCTTTATTAAAATTTGTATAAAGCGCTTGAGTTCTGATTAAAAAAGCAGCAGTTAAGTCGGCTTCACTGAAAGCCGCCGCAGTTAAATCGGCTTCGCTCAAGTTAGCCGCTCGCATATAAGTGCCTGTAAAGTCGGCTCTGCTAAGATACGCACCTCGGAGATTTGCTCCTGTTAGGTATGCGCCGCGCAAAAATGCCCCCGTCAAATCTGCTTTTGCCAAGTTCGCCACCCTTAGCAATGCAGTGGAAAGGTCTGCTCTGTTGAGGTATGCCCCGGTGAGGTTAGCACCTGTAAGGTTAGCTCTGGTCATATCTGCGGCACGCAATAATGCCCCTTCTAACTTAGCTTCACTCAAATTGGCTCGATTTAAACAGGCTCCATTTAAATATGCTCCCGTCAAATCTGCTCCTTGTAAATCGGCGCTGAACAGCCCAGCAGGGCCAAGATTGGCACCGCTTAAGTTGATTCCTTTAAGATTGGCTCCATTCAGATTAATTCCGTATAAATCAGGCTCTATATGTGGAAAATTTTTCCGCCAGCTATTCCAAATATTTACCCCCATCCAGAGTAAAGTGCTGTGTAACCAATTAGCCATAAATGTAGCCCTTTTTGCCTAATTCTTGATTAGATATACGGCTCGGTTTAACTGCTGTCAGGAATGGAGTTGAGTTGCGATCTGGTAAAAAGTGCTTTGAGAACTTAAAATTATACTAAATTATCTGTATTTGGCAAATTTTGAGGAAAAAGGTGCGGTAAGATGCAGAGAAATTTGGGGAGCAAATTTATATCCGCAAATAATTTAATTTACTTGGGTTTGGGATGTTTAAGTATTGGTTTAATTGGTGCTTTCGGATGGTTTTTCTTAGAAAGTAACTTTAAAACACATCGATTAACTTTGGTAGCTGGGAGCAAGGATGGCGAAAGCTACATTCTTAGTAAAGCTTTGGAGCGAGTTGTAGAAGCCAAAAATCCCCAGATCCAAATTGATGTTGTAGAAACTAAAGGAACAGAGGAAAATATCCAAAAGTTGGAGAAAGGAGAGGCGCAATTAGCTACTGCTCAAGCGGATATTCCGGCTGGACGATCGGCGCGGACTGTAGTTTTTTTATATCCAGATACTTTTCAATTAGCAGTTAAAGCAAATTCTGATATTAAGGATTTTGCTGACCTTAAAGGTAAGCGGATTGCTTTATGGCAAAGGGGTGGGCAATATCATTCTTTTCTGCAAATTGCTAATCATTATGGAATGGAAGAAAAAGACTTTATTTTTGTAGGAAATAACAGCGAAGAATCCGATCGGGCTTTTCGGCAAAATCAAGCGGATGCTCTGTTTCGAGTCCGGGGGCTAGGTAATAAGAATATTCTCGATTTAGTGCAACAATATAACGGACGTTTGTTGCCTTTGGATCAGGGTGCAGCTTTACGAATTAAGTATCCAGCATTTGAAGAAGCGGTGATTCCCAAAGGTGCGTATCGGGGGAGTAATCCGGCAATACCAGAGGTAAATTTGCCGACAATTGCTGTGCGACGACTTTTGTTAGCTAGCGAGAAAGTTGATAGTGAAGTTGTGCGACAAATTACTGAAATTTTGGATAGTCATCGTCAAGAAATTGCTGATAATATTCCCGATGAATTTGCTGATGTGCGCCCTTTAGTTGCTAGTATCACTCGACCGACTACGACGGGTGGAACGGGTATTCCTATTCATGCAGGTTCCCTGGCATATTTCGAGCGAGATCAACCTTCTTTTATTCAAGAAAATGCCGATTATTTAGCATTAATCTTAACTGTAGCTTTGTTGGTTGGTTCTTGGTTTTGGGAAGTGAAAGGATGGCTAGAAAGACGACGTAAAAATGAATCCGATCGCCATATTTCTAATATTATTGGATTAATGAAATCAGTACAAGAAAAGCAAATCCCAGCAAAAGTTGGTCTGGAAGAACTGGATAAAGTATTTGCTCAAGCTGCTACAGATTTAATTGACGAAAAAATTTCCCAAGAATCTTTTCGGACTCTTAGTGAAGCTTACAAAGCAACGCGAGATGTAATTGCACATCAAACTGACTTATCCGACGAAAAAAGCGATCGCACACCGAAAATACCAGCTTAAACTGGAAAAGTTACCGATCAAATCTCTAAATTTGAATTACTCTCTGTAGAGACGTTATATATAAAGCCTCTACAAAGTGTTGAGTTAGCTGATTAGCCAGACATAATATCAGGCATCAAATCGCGATAAACTGTTTTAGCTAGTCTACTAACATTTCCGTCTATGCCTAGTTTCCTATTAGAAGTCGGTACAGAAGAACTCCCCGCCAGCTTTGTCTCCAGCGCCATCCAGCAATGGCAAACCATCATCCCGAACACTCTGGCGGAACAATTCTTAAACTCCCAGAAAATTGATATTTACGGAACTCCGCGCCGTCTCGCAGTTCTGGTTCAAGGTCTGCCCACCCAGCAAGCTGATAGAGTAGAAGAGGTAAAAGGGCCACCAGCAGCAACAGGTTTTAAGGATGGTCAACCGACAAAGGCAGCAGAAGGTTTTGCCAAAAAGCAAGGTGTAGAATTAGATGCTTTGGAAGTTCGTCCCACAGAAAAAGGCGATTTTATTTTTGTTCGCAAAACTATTCCCGGACGTTCTACAGCGGAAATTTTAACTCAGTTAATTCCCCAATGGATTTCTAAGTTAGAAGGTAAGCGCTTAATGCGTTGGGGAGATGGCGATATTAGATTTTCTCGCCCAATTCGTTGGTTAGTTACTTTATTAGATGATGCGGTTTTACCAATTGAAATAGTCAATGGTTCAGAGACGGTAAAAAGCGATCGCACCTCCCCAGGACATCGCGTTTTACATCCCGAAACAGTCTCAATTCCCACCGCCACAGATTACGTTAAATGCTTAGAATCTGCTTTCGTTCAAGTTAGTCCAGAACAGCGAAAAGCTAAAATTAACGAGCAAATTCAAACCGCTGGCACTCAACAAAATGGTTTGGCCGAAATTTATCCCGATTTGTTAGCCGAAGTTGTAGATTTGGTAGAATTCCCTACTGCTGTAGTTGGGAATTTTGATGCCGAATTTTTGAATTTACCAGCCGAAGTAATTACTACGGTAATGGTAACTCAACAGCGTTATTTCCCGATTTTCAAAACTGCTGAATATCGAGAGTTACTACCTTACTTTATCACCATTTCAAACGGCGATCCAGGGAAAGCAGATATCATTGCTAGGGGAAACGAAAGGGTAATTCGAGCTAGGTTAGCTGATGGGCAATATTTTTATAAAGTTGACTCAACTAAGCCTTTAGAAAGTTATTTGCCTCAATTGGAAAAAGTCACTTTTCAAGAAGATTTAGGTTCAGTTCGTGAGAAAGTAACTCGGATTCAAAAGATTGCCGGACAAATTTCTGAGCAATTGCAATTAAACTCAGAAACTAGTACCAATATTCAACGATCGGCTTTATTATGTAAAGCCGATTTAGTTACCCAAATGGTGGGAGAATTCCCGGAATTACAAGGAGTAATGGGGCAAAAATATGCGGCTGCGAGTGGGGAAACTGAAGCAGTTGCAACAGGGATTTTTGAGCATTATTTACCTCGTGGTGCGGGGGATAAATTGCCGGAAACTGTTACAGGACAAGTGGTGGGAATTAGCGATCGCCTAGACACCCTAATCGGCATTTTCGGCTTAGGAATGTTACCCACAGGTTCTTCCGATCCTTTTGCCTTACGACGCGCAGCAAATGCCATTGTTAACATTACTTGGGCGGCAGAATTACCAATAAATTTACAACAATTAATTGAGCAAAATGTAGCCGATTTCGCCGCAAAATTTTCCAAAACGAACGCAGATGAATTGTTATCTCAATTGCAAGATTTCTTCATTCAACGGATTCGCACCCTGTTACAAGAAGAAAGGGGAATTGATTACGATTTAGTGAATGCAGTTTTGGGAGAAAATGACCCAGAATACACAGAACGCGCCTTGCAAGATTTATTAGATGTGAGAAATCGGGCTGATTTCTTACAACGAATTCGCCAAAATGGTAAGTTAGATGAAATTTACGAAACTGTGAATCGTTCCACTCGTTTAGCAGCACAAGGAGATTTAGATAAACAACAATTAGAACCTACTTTGGTGGTAAATTCCCAGTTATTCCAAAAGCCATCAGAACAAGGGTTTTATGATGCGATCGTCCAACTAGTTCCCCAAACAAAAGCCTCCCAAGCACAACGCAATTATCAACAATTAGTTGATGCTTTAAGTAACATTGCACCCACAGTTAGCACATTCTTTGATGGACCAGAAAGCGTGTTAGTAATGGATGAAAATATGGAGATTCGCCGCAATCGTTTAAATCTCTTGGGGTTATTACGAAATCATGCGCGAGTGTTGGCAGATTTTGGTCCGATTGTGAAGAGTTAAGTAGGTAGATATAAATAAAAATGAAAACTAAGGCGGGCAGGATGCCCACCCCACAAGAATTACAGTTTTTTTGTGGGGTGGGCATCCTGCCCACCCTACAAGAATTACAGTTTTCTTGTGGGGTGGGCATCCTGCCCACCCTACAAGAATTACAGTTTTCTTGTGGGGTGGGCATCCTGCCCGCCCCATCTAAATATAACTATTATCACTTATTTATTTAGACCTACCTTAATCCTAAATCTGCCTTGATGACTCCTCTTTAATTTTTACGTCAAAAAAATGTAGAGACGTTTCATGAAACGTCTCTACATTC